>AP018283.1 GCA_002368355.1 Chondrocystis sp. NIES-4102
GATATATGCAATGCAACGCATCCATGCAATTTTTACTTCACTCAAAAGATAAGTAAAGCTAATAGGTAGACAAGAGTAGAGTTAGCATATTATCAGATAATATGCTAACTCTACTCTTGTCTACCTATTAGCTTTACTTATCTTTTGAGTGAAGTAAAAATTGCATGGATGCGTTGCATTGCATATATCCGAAGCCCTTACTGTATAAGGCTTTCAGACGTTGCATAAGTTTGTTGCATACTTGCATTTGCGTGATCCCCAGATTATAGATATAAATTACTTATCTTATATATCATTTTATTTAAATATTTATATCATATAGGTCATTACTTAACTCCTAATATTTAAAATACTTATCTTATTTGCTTTACTTTTTTTCTTAAGTGAAGTAAAATAAAGATAAGAAAGTTAAGTAAGCTTTTTTCACCTAACAATTATTATTTTTCGCATCATGGCTAATTCTAAAGTTTCCTCTGCACCTTTACTATTGTTCTCAGTCTACATCTGTTTTATAGCGATCGCTAGTATTTTAATATTTGCAGTTATCATCATTTCAACTTTTGTAGTCCTTTCTTTTATTCTGCTTCAACGAAGCCACGGCGGACAGCATGATTTAAAATCATGCTTCCGTGGGCTTCAATCTTTTTACTTTGTTAGATATCAATCATCTAAATCCAGAAATAACGATTTTTATAATCAAGTTAAAGATTTAATGCTCACCATTTAATGCTCACCTATTAGTTAACTAGATATTTTCTTTTTAATCTTTACTCTCATTAACTTCACTCTTAAATACCAAATTACTATGAATATGATATTCACCAAGTCCGCAGCTTCTAGAATCCTTAATGTTTCCCCCAGCTTAGTTATTAAATTTGAAATCTGGCATTTCGCTAGTTACTTGATGTCTATAACTTTAATCACTCCTACCAATCTTTATTTTACTTTTCTTATTCATAATTATCTTTTTTATACTTGACTTTTTACAGAAAAAAAATAATATATAAATATAGAGGAAAAAAACCTCTAAAAAATCAAAAACCTCTGAAGCTGCTGACAACAGCCACAAGAGTATTAAACATTCTCTTATCGGTATTAAGACAATGACTAAACATATCATAGCACTTCTCGAAAATCTAGTTACAGAAGGTTTTGAAACTGAAATTAAAGACGATCAATGCTTTAAACTTCGTGGGACTTATCAAGGTTATCCCCTAGTAATATGCTCTGATCATCGTCGGCAAGAAATTTGGTTTATTAGTCGTACATTCCCAGGTATTGCAGAACTAAAATATTCTTATGAAAGATTCTATCTTAAGTTCTGCTAATAGTCTGTAGATAAGAATTAGCCCTCTTGGGCTAATCCCTTTTCTCTTTAACTTATTAGTTTTACTCTAAGCTTAACTTTTAATTAAAGACCTCCAATTATTTAAGAGTAAAGATAAGAACAAACTTAGCCAGTAATTCTTAATCTGCTCATTCTTCAAACGTCCCTACTTAATCAGGAAAATAATTACTATGACCGCAACAACAGTAATTTGTACTAATGCAGTTGAAATTGATACACCTCACATTTATATTACCCCTACGCTATACTCAGTTGTCGGTGTTAATTCTAGAGTTGGAATCTGGATTAATACTATCTCATTACCTCGACACATTAAAGCTCAAATTAATCGTATTTTCCCCAATTGTGAACCATCTCTTGATCAATTCCTGATCAAGGATACTGCGAATTTTCACGGCTTTGATATTTCTAAATTTAAAAACCTTGATTGTATTAATGCTCTTTCTACTTCCATTAAAGAGCATGGTAAAGCCTTTACTCTCTATCTTAACTCTGAAGGTGTAGAAATTGATAGTTTACATAGTGTCGATGAACTAATCACTAATTTTGAGGAGCATTATCAGGGCTGCTTCGATTCCATTGAGGATTATGTAGACTATTATTATCAAGAGACAGGATTACTCAATAGTATTAAAGCTGCTGGCTTACCCCGTTACTATATTGATTGGGTTGCTATTGCTCGTGACTGGGAATGTTCGGGGAATTATCTGTTTTTGAAAGAATCCTATGATCAAATCCATGTTTTTACTAATTATTAATTATTGATATTTATCTCTGCTCTTATAAATAATCTTTACTTTTATACTTGACTTTTAAGTGAAGATGTGAGATTATAGAAGAGTAGAGATAAGACAAGTCAATCCTCTACAAATGATAAGCCCCCAAAGACTGCTCGTAACAGTTTCGGGGGAAATGAACACAATACACAAGGTAATGAATATGTTCTTTGATAATATAACTCATTCTAGCTCCGAAGTACCGATTGTCTATATGTATAAATATTCCCTTGTCTTTGCTGATGATCATGGGGATGTAGTAGAAACTATCGCAGTATTCGATCATCTACCTACTTCTATCGATTGGGAATGCTGGAGTAATGGATGGGAGTTTCTCGGCTACAAACTTCAGAATCGACCTGTTTTAATTGAGTATTATGATATAGCTTATCCTAATAAAAATAAGATGAGCTAACTCTTTACAAATAATGATCCCCCAGACGAAAAGCAATAGTTTCGGGGGAAATGAACACAATACATAAAACATCTCTTCATTCTATTTTTTTCATGACTAACTATCAGATCGACCTTTGTGATGCAATTCCTGATATCGCTGCTAACTTAATTTATCAGTCCGAGTTCAATAACTTTCCACCTGATATCTTTGAGCAATTAGTCTTTGAAATTTTAGAGGAACTTATTGAAAGATTTTCTAGTGATCCTAAAGATTATCTACTACCCAAGCATCAAGAAAAAATAGAACAGATTGCTTACGACTATTTAGATCAAGACTTTGATAAATCTGAACTTAAGCAATATTTTCCTGGTGATTAATTACCATTTTACATTTTCTCATTGCCTAGTAAATCATCTTATCTTATCTTATCTTAAATTTATGCTCTCTTCTTATCTGGTTCAACGCTTTAATAGCCTTGGTATTCCTTTTGATCATGCGATTGCTAGTTTAATTAATCAATATCATACCTCTCAAGTTTCGGCTGCCTTAGATCACGTCGAACGTAACAGGGAATTTATCCGCTCTCCTAAAGCTGTTTTTCTCTACCAACTACCTAAACAACCAGTAATAGAAAATAAGCCTTTACTACCTATCTATTCTGCTTCTGATTTTTCAGGCTTTACTATTGCTCACCTTAAAACTTGGTATCCTAACCACTGGCGACAAGCTACCCTTCATTTTGGTTTAACTGTTCCACACTCTTAACCATAATTTTCATTCTCTGCTGTGATCTAATAAGTAATTTATTTCCAGCAGAGTAATCAACTAACTAAACCTCACTTTACATACTACTTACATTAATTTTTGATTAATTATGGGTTTAACAAATTGTTCCAATTGCCAATATTATAATTCTTTTCCTCATCATCAAGATGATATTTGTTGCAGCGTACAACCTGCTTACGCCACCATGTACAGTAAACTTAAAGATTTAGACTCCTATAGTATTAATTGTCTTCCCTTAGATGACTGTAACGATTTCCAGCTTGATCCTCAATTAGTAGAGAAAACCATTACTTTTTCTCTAACTTTTCAACAGTGGCAACAATTAGCCCGTGATTCCTCTTGCACATCTAATATCTTAAACTTTCTACAAAACTTAAAAATTGAATATACTTTATCTTTAACTATTTCTGATTGGCAAGCGATCGCTAATCATTCTTATAGTCAACCTGTGCTACAGCAATTAGAACAACAGCAAATTTACCCTAATGATTTAACTGAGGCATGGATTGAAATTGATTCTTCCTGTATTAATGCTACTGCTTACAATCAGCAAACATCAATACTTAAGATTCGTTTTAATAGTGGTTATGAATATAAGTATTTTAATGTTAGTCCTAATATTTTTGCCGACTTCTGTGCAGCAGATTCTAAAGGAAAATTCTTTAATCAATATATCAAGGATATTTACGACTACTCAATTTAACACAGGCTAGCTTAACAAGTCCGTGTCATCATACAATAATGTTGCAAAAATAGGTAAGTTCATTTTGCGAACTATTACTATCTCTTCTTATAACTGCGATGACTTTAACTGATCTTCCGAGTAAAGACATTATTTATTCGATCTGTTAATCACCTTTAATTTACCCTCACACATTATGCAATTACAAAAATGATGAGGAACTTTAGACTAAAATTTTGGGTATTTAGCCTTATTAATTAACACTGCTAAATTAAAGCCTTAAACAGTCATTATGTACACTAAAATTTTGAGCTGTGAAACGACGGCGAACTTGTACAGACTGTTAGCATCGAAGCTTGGAGCGCAATGTAAAATTTTTAACGGGCTAACCGCTCAGGCCCGATCATAACTTATACAACTACTCATATATTTGCAGTAACAACAATGGTAAATAATAGATTAACTGTTGATGCTCAAGCAATTTGAAGAGGGAAGATTAACTTTTATATCTACTAATCATCCTAGTAACTATTTTAATCAAGATTATTCAGCACAAATAAGTCACCTAGCCGACGCTTTATCCAGTCGCAGCAGTAATTTGTTAATCGAATAATTACATTAATACTATTTTTATTTATATCTAATTGAAAATGGTTAATAATTAGTGCTAAATAAAATAAATCGGTCAGGACGCAAACCTGAACCCATAGTGCGATCAGGTCTGATCGTTGAGCAATCTTTTATAAACGATAACTATTTTTTTGTTAACAATATTAAATAACTATGAAAATAATTGAATATCTTAAGCCTAATATAGAATCACAATTTAAATATAAATTTCCTGGTCATTCAGTAAATAGTCTATGTAAATTAAAATATTATTTTGCTGATAATTCAACTTCAAAACAGATTATTATTTTAACAGAACTATTAGATAATCCAGGGGCATCAATTACTAATGCTGCTGAATTTTTATACCCTCAATTAAGAAACTTTTTTTGTCGAAAATATGAAATAGATCTTCAACCGAACGCAATTCTTATTGAGCATTATCAAGCCAATCATTACGGTGATATCGAACCACCTCGATTTTCTTTATTTGATCTAGAAGGAAGATTCAAACATCTTTCAGTAGAAGATTTAGCATTGATATTTAAGGAAAATTATTCTAATCAGTGGCAAGCGATTGCTACTTTAGAGTATTTATATCAAGGAAATAAATCAGAATAATTGTCATAGATAACACATTAGTTAATTAAGCGATTTAAATTTATTGCCCATTTTTATTACG
Source organism: Chondrocystis sp. NIES-4102 (assembly GCA_002368355.1). Lineage (NCBI taxonomy): Bacteria > Bacillati > Cyanobacteriota > Cyanophyceae > Chroococcales > Chroococcaceae > Chondrocystis > Chondrocystis sp. NIES-4102. The sequence goes on from AP018283.1 coordinate 5,281, forward strand.
CTTCATTATTTTCTTTAAATAATCCAAAGAATAACCACGCCCTACCGCATCCTCCCACTTTTCCCATGATCCAGATAATAATACCCATTGCTCCCCTTCTTTGATTTCTTGACCACTACAATAACCAAGTTCACGAGCTAAATCATACCAATGACGAAATATAGCAGCCGTGTCCACCTCTGTTAATGATTCTGAATTTTCTACAACTTGCCCCGTTGCCCATCCTTGTTTGAGTGCTGCCACGAAATATCCAGAAGGATTCGGTATATATTGATCCCGCCTTCTGGATTTCATTATGGCGATCGCTCCTTTAACTTGTTCTGCTGTGTACATTTTTAGCAAGTTGACCACAGTTTTATTTACTGGTATCCCTGTACTATCTAACAAAGGTATCAACTCTCTCCATCTTTCGTTGACTATATAATCAACCTGGGGGACTGTTTTGTTTTCATCAAGATTTTGTTTATTTAGTTCTGATTCTTCGTTATTTTGGGCAACAGAGGCAGTTAAATCTTGTCTTGGTGATTCTACTCTCTGTTGGTTTCCCTCTTGATTTAAATTTAATTTTTCAGAGGCAGCAGCAATATCAAATTCTTGCTTGACTTGTTTGAATTGGCGATTACCCAAAGGGTACGCTACGCGATCGATTTGGTTTTGTTTTGTTGTTATATCTAATGATGTATTCTTTGTTTCATTATATGAGATGTTACTATCCCTCATCTCAAGGTGTTGGTTATTCTCATCTTGATCTGTGTACTTCCACATCTCGGAGATTTCAATACTTTGGGAACTTTGGGACTTGAGATATTCATTTAATCGATCGCTATCTAAAGTGTAATAGTTTGTCTGATTCCACTGTTTCGATTTGTACCTGATTACTTTGACGATACCGAGCGATCGCAGCAAAGACATTGCCTTCCTAAATTGCCATACGCTCAACCAGCTAAATTGCTCTTTTACCCACTGGTAAAATGTGTTGTATACGTATTTAATCCCGTTTACTATTACCCCAACATCCTTCTTCTTCATCCAGTAATGTAGTTGTTGGACTATTATTGCTGCGTTTACGTCTCCTAACGCAGTGGCTATGGAAGCATCAAAGTGTCTAGTGCTGCTTGGGGAGGTCGCCAAGATACTACTCATTACCACTCACCTCCTGCCAATGCTTCTAAGTCTTGGGTAAAGAACTGCGATGCACCACAACTGGATAAAACGGCAGCTACCAATGCCCGTTTTTGCGCCATCTTACATATCGTGTTTGTTAGGTCAAAGATTTTATATTTCTGGCAATCGTATTTTTTCTCTTTGGAGTTACAACTACCATCCCCTTGTCCGACCATTTCTCCTTGTCTAACTAACGTACATCTGTAGTGATAGTGAAATAGAGGTTTATCAAAATCGGTCACGAAATGGATTAATTCGTAGCTTGGGCGTAGGCTGAACAACCTACACAGTTTCTCTGCTCCTGGTTTCAATAAGGTGGGCTTCGATGTGCTTGGTATCACTCCATAGTCTATGTTCTCTACCATCTGGGTTTTTACAAACCTCACCATCAATCTGTAATGTTGAGCAGTATGAGACAGGGCATTCTGGTATATAGGGTCAATAGTTTCTGTAGCTACTATCAACCCTTGTTTTGGGATTTTATTCATTCTTTTTAACTGATATTTTTGACCACGGAAAGAAACCACCATTACTCCAAGACAAGTAATGATGGTTGATGGATTTAGAACTCAGTCGGTATTTCTACCCCTAACTTTTTCGCCCAATATTCTCTGCTTCCTGTTTGATACCCTGACCAATAACTGTGTTTCTCTGGTGCAGATGGTTCTAACCCTATCAGTCCATCGAAAAATCCCGCCGAATACATATCTGTCTCCAGGCTGGCTTCGTTATGAATTCTGTCAACTTCTTGTTTTTCCCGATTCTCTTGTTCTACACTTAGATATAAATTAATCATGTTGATTCCTTCAATATGGTTTCTATGAGGGTGGTTGTTAGCATCTGAAACTTCAACCACCCCTCTTATTATTATAATTAGTATACAGATAAAAATCAACTTTTTATGAACAATTTTTAATTGTATACTTGCTATAATAAATTTACTCAATACTCAATATCTAACTTTTGTTTATGCCAGGAACTAAGACTAGCGGTAGACCAGGCGGTAATCCTGACCTTAAAAAATATGGTTTTCAAAGTGACCGTGATGAACCTTTGCGCGAACGGTTACAGATTCGAGTCCCCCTTTCTATGAAACAACAGCTTCAACAACAAGAAAATTGGCAAGAATTTGTTAGAAATGCGATCGCTGAAAAGCTTCAAAAATCTGCTTAAATTAAATTATTATCTACTGTTTGTAAATGGTGTATCCACTAGGAGAAGATTCAATTACAGTCTTTGTTACTCTTTGATAGTAAGCAAGAAGCTGTTCCCAAGTTAAATCACTAGCCTGTTCTAGATCCATACTCCAAGTATCCCCCACAGGATCGACGAAGATAATTTTGCCCCCAGACCAAAAATTATCTTGAACATCAACAACAAGATTTTTCAGTATGTCCACTCGACTTGCCATTGACCACCATTTTTGGGCAGGACTTTTAAAGTTGGGATTTTCTAGAAAACTGTCTTGCCATTCGATGGGAGTCCAGTTATGAGTAAAAGCTTCAATTAATAACTGATTGGCATTACCAATTTCTCGATTCTGATTTTGTAACCAATACCAATAAGAAATAATCGCTTGAAATTTGCTTTCAAGATTATGACTACAACTTTCAATCAAATCAACAACCGAGTAATCTTCAAAATCAACACCGATTGTTACTAAAGCATTTTTATATTTGAGGAAAATTTCTTTTTCAACATCATTAAGCATCAATTTAACTAGAATCACAGTTTTCAGAAAATCAAGCAATTTTGGCTGTAAAACTTACCCTTTGGCTTAATCTCCCTTAATTTCATCTTATCCTAAATTAGTGCGATCGCTCATGCAATGCTCCGCTTAATCACTTTTTGGGTAAACTAAAGCGATTGCCTAAGTAGACGCAACTGCGTAATCCCTCAGTTAAACAAGATATTAACTCTCTGCATTGCTTGTTGACTGTATAATCAATTTGGGGAACTGTTTTGTCCTCATCAAGATTTTGTTTACTTGGTTCTGATTCGTTGTTATTTTGGGCAACAGAGGCAGTTGAATCTTGTTTTGGTTTCTATATCTTGTTGGTCTTCCTCTTGATTTAAATTTAATTTTTTAAGAGCAGCAGCAGTATCAGATTCTTGCTTGACTTGTTTGAATTGGCGATTACCCAAAGGGTACGCTACGCGATCGCTATTGCTATGCTGTAGTTAAAACCTCAAAATAAATATTTATTAGTACAACTATACCTCACATATTAAATGCGATCTCTGAAAAACTTCAGAAATCTGCTTAAATTGAATTATTAGGTACTACTTTTATTTCATGTTTTTTTACATCCAGTAATACAATTGCTGGACTCTCATTGCTGCGTTCATACCTTTTAGTGGGTGTGGCAGAGATGCTTAATTTAAAGAACACGGATTTAAATATATTTAGTTATAAAGATCTAGATCACTGCCATTAAATAATTAATAGTTCAAAGTGAAAAAATTAGTTTAACTAATTTTTTTATGAAATTAAATATCAAAAATATTAATCAGTTTGTTGACTTTATTGAACCTATTTGTAAGTGGGCGATATCAATACTTAGCATTTTAATTGCAGCTATCTGCTTTGCTGTGTTTACTATAGGTTTTACCAAATTTGCATTGATTTTCTACGGCATTGTATTTATAGGCATAAGCATCATTTTTTGTCCAATGAGCCAATTTAAGCGTTTGATAACAATATCAATTGCGTATTTATTGATGTTTTATTAGTATAAACATTATTTTTACAGCGATTGCGTAGCATAGCCTTATTATATAGTTGTACTATAATCTAGAAAGTTAACTTAAGAAGTATTATTGTAATGTATATTCAATGCAGCAAACGGCCCACAGCTTGAGGTATACGAAAGTGTCGGCTCGTTTGGCGACCTCAAGCTTGGGTACTGCTCAATATTAACTTCTAAACTTATCTAAGAGAAAAAAGTGTACTATCAATTGCGCGATCGCAGTTTAATGTTATTAGTTTTGTAAGACAAAAAGTTAACAATAAGATAATTAATAATAATATATCTGCCAGGTAATTAGCGTAAAGATTCAGGCTACTCAATCGCACTATAATCTCTATAGCCTGCTTAACTATTTTTTAGTTTCAATAAATGAGTTTTTCGCAAAATAGATATTAAAGATTTGGAAAAGAAAAACTGAGTATTCAAAAGTAATTAATAAATATCACTTTTGAAAGGCGAAATTATACATACTAAAGTAATTACAATATATATAAACTTTTTATCGGTAACTGAAAAAGATATTGGCGTATCAAATATGCTTGATAGCAGAGTTTTTGGATAACAATAGAGTTTTGATATGTAATCTAAATAGATCATCGTTTATATCAAACTCATTGAAAGTCGTTAAATGAGAAATATGAGAATGTATTAATTTGTCTATTTGATTATAATCTAGGCTATAAATAATTTTTTTATATAATAATATACTTGATGGTAACAAACAAAACTTTATTAATTGAATTATTTCTTCTTTATTAATACCTATTTCAGCTAAAGATTGCAATATAAAGAGAGAAATCTCTTCATTTGGATTAGTTAATTTTGTAGACAATAAATACTTAATTTCATCAGGTAAGTTTATAATGTATTTATATATTGGTGTATGATGTTCACTCATTATATATATGTTCCTCTAATTTTTTGAATTAAAAAGATAGTAGTGTACTATTATTGTATGATCTATATGGTTTGTATGAATAATAAAACTACCTAACTATAGAAAATCATAAAAATAGTTGTTTTAACTTAATAATTTCTAAAACATAATCCAACCAGGATATTAAACAAATGAATTAGAAATTGGTAAACTTTAGTTTAATTCAAATAGTGTATGAAAATCATCTTCAGTGATATATTCCTTAGCAATCTCAAATATACAGTTATTATTCATTGAATTTAGTAGTATATGTTTAAACTGTTGATTACTTGATAGATTAATTTCTTCCATTATGAAATTTTCAATTTTTATAGATAAATTAATCAATAGATCTGCAATAAATTGATCTCGGTTCTTTTTATAGTATTCAATAGAATTCGTATTAATTATATGTTCAATGGCTAAAGTTTTCATACTTAGATACATTGAAAATTGAAATGTAGAATTATTCTCTAAATAAATCGAAATGAAAGAAGTGCAAGTACACATACAATCTAAAGAATGAAGTGCAAATAAGTAGTGATTCGCAAAAGCCTAAGAGATTAATATCAAAATTCTCAATTAACAAGGAATAAAAATTATTATAATTAGGAATCTTAATTACTTTCTCTTGTATATTTATATTGTAACCCAAGAGTATATAGTTATTGTGACAAAAACTTTTAAGACTTTTTTACAAATCAACAAGTAACTCTTAGTTTTGTTCAGATGAACAATATTTCTGCTAAATGATTTTAGTAATTTACTTTTTTATGAAAGCATGAAATACTAAAAAAGTAAAGATATCCCACTTCATTATGCCTGAAATATTTGTTTTTGCTGGCTGTAATGGTTCAAGTAAATCTACTATAGCTATTAAAACATTATCTTCAATCAATCCTTCACCTGAGTTTGTTAACGCTGATCTGATTGCAGCACAACTTAATCCTAATGACGTGGATGCTGTGGCTATTATGGCTAACAGAATAATGCTAGATCGCCTCAAAGTATTAGCATCTGCTAATATAGATTTTGCCTTTGAAACCACCCTTTCTGCTCGTTCTTTTGCTCATTTTTTAGATAAATGTAAAAATAGAAGCTGCTAATAAAGCATTACTTTACTTAGAGTATTTCCTAATTTTATCAAAAAGATATGAAGAATTAGAAGATGAATTGATAATTACTCAAAACAGCTTGATGGATATGCAAACTAAAATTAGTGATCGTGCTAAAATCTCCTTATCCAACTTTTTGTAATTGAATTAACAGTGAATTAAAAAGATGATATTAGCTTTTGCAAATAATTAATATTTCAAAAACTAATATTATTTCTCACTAAATCAAGTTCTCATAATAATGATAACGATATGGAATATTTTGTCAATCACTTTCATCTTCTATTTTATATTCCAGTACCCACAAATATTACATCATTAATACCTACGTTTCCCATTGGAAAAGGAATTGGACCGATGAAATAAGCTGAGGAACCACACATAACATTAAAGTTGAAAAACATCACAATTTCTCCCGTATCCGTAGTTTCATCCGTTCTCCAAAGAACAGATTTAAATAGTTCTCCGAATGGATGAATTCCTGTAGGTTCTCTACCGCCACTTAAACATCCAGTTCCTCCGCTTACCCAATGCTCTCTGCCTGCTATCCACTGTTTACCCTCGCTTTGACTTTGGACTGTAACACCTATATTTTCTAAATCATCTAATTCAAAATATTCACAATTAGATTTACAAAGTACATTAAAACCTTCGGGATAAGATCCAGAAATCGTTCTATTACGATCACTTTCAGCAGATCCCCAAATAAAATCAATTCTTGCAAAAGAATTACCTACTGGGGTCAGAGGATTAGGATAACTTCCTAGCGGTACTTGGGTTAATCCTGGGATTTCTGAAATTAAACTATCTTTATATTCGGCAAAATCTTTTAACTGTGCGAGTTCAAGATTTGGTATTGATCCTACTGTGTATTTTTGAAGATTTATAGAGTCTAATTCTAAATTCGCTATTTTCTTGTTTCGAGAAATTAAAGTTTTTAAAGCAATATTTTCTATATCAAAATTATTCTCTTCCAATAGTTTAGCGATCGGTGGCACTTGCTTGGCAGATAAAGAACCCAAATCTGGAACAGCCTTAATTAGTGACTCAATATTCTGTTTACTTGCTAAAGAGAATTCTGATAAAGGAATATCAGTTGATTGTATTATTTGAGACTTGGTAAGAACACTAATTTGCTCTAATGTAAAATTTTGAGGTTGTAAAGAATTAGTTAGATCACCTAATTTTAAAACGTCTTCTGGACTATCACCTTTTACCCATTCCCTTGATACTTTATAATCAGCTATTTGATCATATTCTGAATTAATTTCTCCGTCTTGATTAAATTTACTAAGATCATCAAGTGATATTTTATTCCAATCAGGAAATAATTTGATTAATTTTTGTTGAGCAGTCGCTTTTCTTGGTAAATACAGACAACATATAAATAAAATTAAAAAAACTAGTTTAAACTTTTTAACATATAACATAATAATTGAATGAGAAATAATCAAAATAATGAACGGGTAAAAGTATTAATTGTTGATGATCAAGTAACAATTCAACAAGCGTTAATAAATATATTTTCGCAATTACCTGAAATTGAGATTATTGGAGTAGCAAGTAATGGACAAGAGGCTATAGATAAAACTATCATCTTAAAACCAAACATTATATTTATGGATATTGTCATGCCTGTAATAGATGGTGTTACAGCTAGTAAACAAATATTACAACAATTTCCAGATATAAAAATTGTGATTGTCGCTAGTGATCCTATTAATTATGAACAAGCTTCAAAAATAGCCATCAAAGGGTATATAGTTAAAGGATCTATTCCAGAAGATTACGTTGCATTAATTAGGAATATTATACACTATGACAACTTAAATAATACTTCTTACAAAAACAATATTTATCCACTTAGTAATTATGCCTTAAACAGTGGCGATAATCATACAAGTAGTAAAAAAATGCAAAATCATTATATTAATATATTAATAATTCAAATTATTGATTTATGGCTTAAAAATAATAGTGCCAATATATTACCAGAGAATTTTTTTGAAGAGATATTAAAGCTTGATGAAAATTTCAATTTTTTAGAAAAATTTTTACTACAGGGCGAATCTGTTAACTGTGACATAATTAAAGAATCAGAATTAAGAATTAATAAATATTCATCTGATTTATTAAAATGTATATCAAAAAATGATTTTGGTTTATTTAACCGCACTTTATCAGATATTGAAAAAAAAATTGATGTATGGATATATAAAGAAGAATGTATTAGAAATCATATGTCATGTCAATTAAGATTACGAATTAACGCTCTCAATTTAAGGATAAATTTAATAAAGAAAGTTCGTGATTTTATTAAAAGTTTTTGGAATAATACTTTACCTCAAGAATCTTTAAATTATTTAGAAAATCTGGAGCAATTAATTGCAAACCAGATTTATAATTTTCATCTTATGTTAAAAAGTTATTTGCAGTATCAAAAGTCATATGAAAAATCTTATGAAATTTTAAAAGCGAAAGTTTTATCTAGTGAACAAGTGAATGAAAACTATGATTATATGATTAAAGCTTTTAAATATATGTGCATATATAAAATTAAAAGAGAAGCTTTAGAGTTGTCTATTGAAGCATTAAAAAGTATTAGAGAAATTTCTCAAACTTCTATTGATACAATTATTTTGACTGTTAAATTACTTCAAGAAGCTAAAATTCAATGTAAATTTCAACTTAATTGTCAATTTAATGATGACAGCAATCAAGAAAATATTTTATTTGAGCAAATACAAGCGCAAGTTATACCAGAAAAGTTGAAATATAGCTTAGAAAAGTATTTAGGAATGGAACTAAATAGCTGGGGTAATTGTAGCTATATTACTGAACATAGAATAAGAGAATTTTTTATACTGGAACTAAACGAAATTATAAAAAACTTCAGCGTCGAGATAATGCAAAATTTATAACAACTATAATAATTAATAATATTAAAAATATAAATAACGAAGGAAATAACAAATTATTTACAATTTTAAATTTAATTTTGTTCCAAGTATTTATAGATTGTTGAATTTGATAATTAAGATTGATTAAATCCTCATTGGTCTTTCCAATTCCTTCAATTAAGGATTTCATAATATTAATATTCACTTCTCGATCTGCTTTAATTTCAGAATTAATTTTGGTTAACTCTAATATTGTTTTTTTAATTTGCTTTTCTGCTCCACGATTAGCTACTAAAATTTCGTCCAACAACATTTTATTGGAATTCCTAATATTTTCTACGTTTTCATAGTTTATATAATTAATTGTTTGTTTAATGTTTTCTAAATGGACAAGTTGAATTTCTTTTACTTGAGCGATCGCGATCGATAAATCATTAATACTTGTCTCACTTTGAAGCTTCCAAGCCGATAATAAATTATCTAACTGTTCTGGCGCAGCTTCTAAAAAAACGCGCATTTGACCCGTTAACGCCAAAACGAGAAACATAGGATCGTTTGGCTTAATACCGCTTGTATTTAATATTTCATATACTTTTGTTCTCAATTTAGGAGATTCATTTGACAAACAAAGTTCTAATATTTCTTCTGCTCTATCTTTCGGCAGATTCACGGAAACCTCACTGTATCAAAAAAGATTACATTACAATTAACTTTTTATCTTGTATAACTAATTTGACATAGTTTTAAAATGGCAAATATGAATATCAGTTATTTAATTTTTGATTAAAAGCTTTAAACATCGTATAGAGGATATAAGTAGGGTATAGTATAGTGTTTCCCTTTACTGTATACCCTACACTTAATAACCTACCAAGATTCTGTTGAATCAAAAGCTGCATAAGCAGAATTTAAAAAATTTACAACTCTCTGCTTACCTAAAATAGTTAATTGATCATTTTCCCTAGCTTTTTCAAAAGTTAGTTGTTCTTTGTTGATAATATATCGCTCATTATGCTCAAGTTTGGGAAAATCTATCACCTTGACATTATATTTTTTAATCACTTCTTGAACTTGATGATCATCGTTTACTTGCCCCCACTCGTCACATAGTCCAAAATTTCTTACCAAAACGTGAGGTATTTTTTCTCTATAAAAATTTGCTGATTTGACAAATAATTTGATGCTATCAAACTCTCCATTAGAAACAAACCATTTTTGAAATTTTATACCATACTGAGGGCTTATTTCTAAAAGTTTATTTTTTTCAATCCAATTTCTCAGAGATTTATGAACTTGTGAAGGTAAACTAACTATAAGTGGGTTGCTTAAAGCCAATTCAAATATACGATCAGCTTTATGAGCTTGCTTTTCATCTTCACTTAATACAGCACGCTTGCAAATATCACCGTATATATTAGCGACATCAGGATTAGAGCGGTCTGTTTCTACTGCTACATAGGGAAATTTTCTATCTATTGCATATTGCACCATTGTTTTGGCGACAAATGATTTGCCAACTCCCCCTTTTTCACCATCAATCAAATGTATAGTTGGCATTATTTAATTTCTCTCCTATAGTACGTATTAATTAATAATCATTAAAATCTTCTGCATAATCTTCATCAGTTAATGATGGTTTAGACCAAATCGTCTGACTGTCGTCTACTGTAATGATAGAAGGAATATCAGTTTTTTCAAACGAATTGGTTTCTACATTATTTCCTTGATTAATCTGATGAGAACCAATTTTCGATATATTCTCCACACTCTTATTATCTAGTAATTTACTTTTCCTATTTGCTAAATGATATCTCTTCAAGGTTGAAGAGGTTATTTTTACTTTGCGTTTAGATAAAACATCTGCCACTTGTTCAAACGAACAGCCATCTGCTAAAGCTTCTTCTATCGTAAAATATAACTTCTGTATTAGCTCTCTTGCATATCCTCGTTTTTTTACTTTGGGCTTAATGCTTTTTATGTCTGACTCAATTGATATTTCAAAAGAATCTAAACCTAGTTTATCCATTCTCCGTATAAAGTCCTTGATGTTATTTTGCCAGAAAACTTCTATTTTTGCTCAGAATTAGTTGAGCAAGTTTCTCAAATATTAATACATTACATTTAATCTGATAGCTTAAAGATATACTTTAATTCCAAATCCATATATATATTTTACTATCTATAATCACCTCTAATTCACCCTCACACATTATGCAATTACAAAAATCATTGGGAACTTTAGCGTAAAAAAAAAGGAAAATCAACATTGTAAATTACTGCTTTTTTACGGAAATTTTAGATTATCATAATCTATGTTAATATTTGTTAAATATAATTTATTGAAATTGTTAACAAATCAATTTTGATGCAAAATTAGTTTGATAGGTGCATACTATTTCTTTTCAATCATGGTTTGCTCAATAGGAATTCCTTATCATAATTTCGCTAATTATGCAGAAGACAATTTACTGATAAATATAGAGGAAGGCAAAAGCTATGCAATTACTAATCATGTAATCGTGTCACAGATAAACAATAACGAATTTATCAAAGAAGACGATGGACAGCAGCAATTGCAAAGTAACGAAAATTCTAGGCAACGTATAGCAGAAAATAGCAGATGGTTTGGTGATGGAGCGCAGTCACTTGGATTATCAGGTCAGATAAATTCACTTAGTTATAGAAATATCTATCAAGGAGTAGACAATAATGAATTACCGTTAAGAAGAAAGTTAAAAAAACAAAATCCAGTACCAGGAAGAGATCTAACTTTTTCTGCACCCAAATCAGTTTCACTTTTGGGCTTAGTTCAAGAAAATAAACAGATAATAGATGCTCATAATCACTCAGTTAATCGTGCCTTAGAATATGTTGAGCATAATTGTATTTATACGAGAATAGGCACAGGAAAAAAATCGTACCAACAAACTAATAATTTAGTCGCTGCGATTTTCAATCACCAAGATAGTCGAAATTTAGATCCTAATCTTCATAGTCATTGTGTGATTTTCAATTTAACTCAAGGTAATGATGATAAATGGCGTGCAATGGATAACAGAGAACTTTACCGTCAACGAATTACTATAGGTTTAATCTATCATCACGAATTGGGTCAAAAATTAACAGAACTTGGCTACTCTGTTAATTGGAATAACAATGGCACTATTGAGCTTGCTAATTTTAAGCCTGAACATCTACAACAATTTAGTTCTCGCAGAACGGAAATTTTAGAAGTTGCTGGTGTCGATAGTAGTGCCAAGATTAAGGCTATTGCTTGCATTTCTACAAGAAATCAAAAGCAATATATTAAAGCTGATGATAGAAAAATTATTAGAGCGAGTTGGATAGATAAATATAGTGCTTTAAATATATCTAGTTTTAACAATGATAATAAGAATATTGTTGAAGCTAAAAAAACTCTAGAAAATGGGCAGCAATATGTATCTTCAACTTATCTAATTGATCAGACAATCAAAAGTTTAAATACAGAAAATAAAGTTTACTTTTCAAAGCATGAAATATTAAAAAAAGCGTTAATGCAATCACAAGGTCGATTTCAATTGTCATTGCTTCAACAAACTATATCTCAGCATCCTAGTTTAATCGAAACTAAGGCAGGGAAATACACAACTTTTGCTTTACAACAAAATGATAAATTGTACAGTAATAAGGATATAAGAGAAAGACATATAGATACCTATGATTATAGTCACCCGCAGCAAACACTAAGAAGTAACTTGAATCCTAGTGTTCTAGATTTAGCTACTTTATCATTTGAATCTGAACAATTTAATTTGCCTTCCTCATCATCAAAATTTCAATTATTAATGATCGAAGATGACCCTACATCTGAACATACAGATGTAAAATTGATAAACAATAACAAAGGTGTAGTATTTAAGGTTATAGAAAATTATCTTCAGACTAATGAAAACCAGCAAACCAAAACTATTATTCTTACAGATGCAAAATTCGATGAGGAGCAAATTACTTCTTCGTTAAGAAATGAACTTATTAAACAGAAAAAACTTGGTGATTTTCCATTACGTTCTGTTTGTTTAGAACGTAAGCAAATACAGAAAGCAAATTATAATCAACTTAAAAATTATCAAGTTGGTAATATGATTAAGTTTAATCGTGAGTCTAAAAAATTTAGTAATCAGCACTTGTATAAAATATTGGATATCGATGAAAACAAAAGAATTCTAATTTTAGGAAACCGTTTTGGAAAAATAATGGAACTTCCTATAGATCGATATCGCGATCGCCAAGTTTATGACGTAAAAAGGAGAGAACTGCGCGTCAACGATAAATTACGTTTTAATCATAGTCAGTACTTTAAAGGTAAGCAAGTATTGGCAAGGCAATCTTTCATTATCAGCAAAATAGCAAGTAAAGATAAAATCACTATTGAAATGAATGGTAAAAAAATTATTGTGAAAAGTAGTGAATTATTGTATGCAGGATATAATTACGCTGATACAATCAAAGAACGTTGCAATGCAAAAATTAATAATTGTATCTATTTATCTTCAGCGAATAAGCCAGATTATTTATTGAAAGAAGATATATATAATGCTGCTACTCTTACAAAAAATGAACTTACAGTATATACATCTACTAGTTCATTGAATCAACATCAATATTCTAAATCAAATACAAAATTAATACAATTATCTGATAACACTAATAATATTTCTAAAAGATTCATGGATAATATAAGTTCAACTAATAAAAACGAGCCTAATATTAAGGAATTGAATGATTTAGTAAATGAAAATCATCAGTTTTCGCAATTAAAATTAGAACCAACACAATCTTCTAATTCACTAATTAAGCCAATTGATTATCATAAAAGTATTGAAGATACTTTATTTGATATTGCTAGTTCAGCGAAATATATTGTGTTAAATGAAGGACAAAAATGTATGAAATCTGTTGATAAAGAGCCAAGCGCAAATGGAGGGCTATTAGATAAAATAATTTATAATTCACCTGATGGGTTAATTATAGAAAAAGATTCTCAAAATCTATCTATTTATTACGATGGTAAAACTATAGAATTTGATCAAGATTATAAAGTTAAACGTCAAGAATTAAATGAAAATCAGACAAGACAGTTAACTCAAAAAACACAAACTATTAAACAGCAAATTATAGAAAGAGATCAAGCGCAAAATATTAATCAAAGTCTAGATTTATCTAGATAAAATATTAATAAATAGCATGAATAACACTAATAAAGAGCTTGATTTTTCCAAACTCTGGATGATTTTGTACGCTATCTTCATTTTATTGCTTGCATCATTATATTGGACAATTAAAAACCCAGAAATTACTGTTTTTTTAATTAACCATCCTATTATTATATTACCCTATCTTATCGATACTTACGGCTTATTTAAAATTGCACTTTCTATATTAATAGTTATCGGCTTCATTCCTTTAATTTTAGTCTTACCTTCTTCTAATCAATCAAAGGAATCTAAAGTTATCAGAGGAGCAAGAGTGATTGATAACCATAAATTAAAAGATATTATGGTTAATACTTGTATTGAAGAAATTGCAGAAGAAATAAAATTGACTCGAAGAAAATCCAAAAAGATAACAATACTATATATATTAAAAGAAAAATTAAGAAAACCATTAAGAATAGTTGAAGCTAAAAAAATATATAAAAAAAAGAAAGATAGTTATCTTCAGATTGGTGGTATTCCAATGCCTCGACAATTTGAAAATAGAGGATTTTTCTTTTTTGGCGATCCAGGTACAGGAAAAAGTCAGTCTATCAAACAAATCTTAGCTACTCTAAAAAAACGTCCTGATTTTCGAGGTATTATTTTTGATCGTAATGGCGAAATGCTCAAACAGTTTTACGATCCAAGTAAGGATTTGATTTATAATCCTTTCGACAGCCGTAGTGTAGATTGGTGTCATGATTACGAGGAGGGAGTAAGACCAGAAACAATGGCAGAAGCTTTAATACCACCTCCTTTGCCTGGCGAAACTCCTTATTTTAATTATGCAGCAAGAGTTGTAGTTAGTGAAATTTTTCGTAAATCAACGACTAATAAGCAATTTTACCAATTAATTACAAGATCTGACGAAGAAATAAAAAGTGATTTACAAGGTACATTAGCTGCTAGATACGTAGCTGAAATAAAATTAGCAAGTTCCGTTCTATCAACAGCAATTAATTATTGTAAGTTTTACCGATATGTTGAAGAACCGAAACCCGATAAGATTAGCTTTTATAATTGGGCTTATAACGATGATCCCAGATGGATTTTTATTACTTTGAAAGAAAATGATGCCCCAGTTTTAAAACCTTTGCATAGTATGCTCTTTGAACTTATGCTTAAGGGACTATTATCTAATCAAAATAGAAAAATCAAAACCGCAATAATTATAGATGAATTAGGAGCTTTAAACAAACTTGATAGTCTAAAAAGATTATTAAATGAAAGTCGTAAGTTTTTAGGATGTCCTTTTTTGGGAACTCAAACTCATGCTCAAATTTCAGAAATTTACGGTGATAAGGAAACTAGTATTTTATTGCAGGGAACTCTTACAAAACTTATGCTCCGTTGTAGTGATCCCGAAACTTCCGAGAAGATGGCTATTTTAATAGGTAAACGAGAAATGATTAGATATAAAACTAATCAAAGCCAAACCGCAGCAACTTTTAAAAATCCTGGATCTAAAACTAAAACTGTTGTTGAAGATTATAATGAAAGCTACGCAGTTTTACCTGCTGATGTGAGTAACAGAGATGATATGGAAGGATATCTTAAAACTAAAAAATTTACTGCTAAAGTACAAGTGCAATATCATCCTTTTCCAGATTTGCACCCAGATTTCGTTGGCTCACAAAATATTTAAGCCATGTTGAAAAGTATATTTGTTCTATATGATCCACTTAAGTCTCTTACCTCATCACATTAACAACTTCTTCGCGAGTGTCCCCACCCTATCTTCGCTTCGCTACGATTGAGGGTGGGGAGGGATAGCGCACTGATTTGAGGATTCGATACCCGAAGAATCAGTTATTTGGGAGAGTCTTGCTGCTCAATATAATTTCTTAAACGTTCTATCGTTACTCCGCCACTGCTAGAAATATAGTATGAGCCAGACCAAAAAACAGATTTCCAGTATGTTTTGTTGATCTCTTCAGTGAATTCTTTTCGCAATATTCTACTAGATGCACTTTTTAAACTAGCTACTAGCTGAGAGATATTATTATCAGGATGAAGATCAATTAAAAGATGCACATGATCGCTCTCTCCGTCGAACTCGATCATCATACTTTTTTTAGTTTTACATATTCTTTGAAATACCTCCGACATTACTCTCATCATGTCCGAAGTGATTACTTTTTTGCGGTATTTAGTAACCAAAACTAAGTGTAAGTGAATTTCAAATCTTTATTACTGGGATTACCTCTAATTGATATTATTGTTAAAAATTTTGATAATTCTGAAAAATTAAAGTTTATTAATGGTAGACAAAAGCTTTATACAGCTATAAATTTTATTAAAGGAAACCTTATACTTTCTAATCTAAAAACTTTAACTTTGTTGAATGCATTTACTTTTAATGAATTATTACCTGCTAGGCAAAAATCATTTAAAAGGGTTTATGTGAAAGTAATAGTTATTGATCCCAAGTCTGATTTATTAATTTGGAAAACAAGATATTATTAAAAATATACTAATATATTTTTGATGAAGTTTTTAAATGACAATATTGAGTAGCATTTTGTAGCGCACTAATCAATATTAGATAGAAACCCGAATATAAACACTTACCAACTTTTGAAGAAGATAAGTATAAAAGAAGGTTTGA
This sequence comes from Chondrocystis sp. NIES-4102, assembly GCA_002368355.1. Lineage (NCBI taxonomy): Bacteria > Bacillati > Cyanobacteriota > Cyanophyceae > Chroococcales > Chroococcaceae > Chondrocystis > Chondrocystis sp. NIES-4102. The sequence continues at coordinate 21,971 of AP018283.1, forward strand.
TAATAAAATTAAACTGCTATGGACTGAGACAAAGTAAAGATGAATTTGAAACTCAAAATAAAAGACCTTCTCGATCCTTATGATTCTTCTCAGACTGAATGTGATGGCATGACTCGAATCTGTCACACAATATTAAGTCAACACCGCATAAAACATCAGCCAATGATCGGTACATTGCAATTTGAGGAGCAAAAAATAGAGCCTCACCTTTGGATTGATCTACCATCGGGAGAAAGGATTGATTATCGATCTAGAATGTGGCTAATGCAATGTAATAAGACTTCGCCTCAGTTACGCGATCGCATTCCTCATGGAATATTTAAGCCTATAGACTTCCCAGATGTATTATATAAAGGTCAATCTATTGAACTAGAATTGTTACCGCCTGTAGTATTAGAAATTATGACTATTAAATTTAGTTATGACTAAGTATATCTGTACTTATAACGCTGATTATTATTTTTAATATTTCATTTTATGCTATTTTTTCCAAAAAGATTTGACGATGCCAAACGATCGCGTCTGTTCGGGGATGGTACAAAGAATTGTTGGGTAGAATAAGGCGTTGACCGTGAAAGGCTTTCATCGGGGTGGTATGGGGTGAATTTTCATGAAGGTTATCCGAGACTAAAATACTGTAATCATCATTAATGGTGAACCAAAAGCGATCAAATGCCCAATGATGGTTTTTGCAGAGAGATAATCCGTTATTGATGCGGTCGTCATAAAATTGGGAGAAGGGTTTGATATGCGCTCCATCGACAATATTCTCTTGGTTATTGAACACTTGCAAACCACAAAAAGCACAACGGTAGCCATAGATTGAGGTAACAATTCTTCTAAAAGCACCATTTCTAACGATCACGGTTTGGGAATCGGCTATCTCTATTTCTTCTTTTTGATAAACCCTACCACCAGTTTCTAATAGTTCATCCGAAATGTTGGCAAAAGCATCGAGAGATAATGATCGCTCTATCTGTTGGCTTTTATTTGAGAACCAGGAGTCAATTAGAACTAAAATTAACTCATTACGGGAAGTAGAATTTTTAAGTAAAGAAAATAGTTCGGGGTCGAGATAGGCGTATTGAACTGCTTGATTAAGTGCGCTGACGGTTCTAACCTTTATCTTGGATTGAGAAAATCCGATATATTCAAAACCAGGATTAAATTTAAAATGCCAAAAATTATCATTTTTTAAATGAAAAAAAGGCATACCGATATTGGGTTTACGTGTCTGTTCTAGCTCGAGCCAAAACTTAAAAAAAGTAGCAATCAGTTCGTTACAGTTATTTCTTGTCCTTCTCTAAAAGCTCCTTGAACTTCGTAGCCAATGCTTTCCCATTCAGCTTTTGTAGTTAATCCTGACAACATACCGTTTGGACGAAGTAATCCCATACCAATTGCATGAGCAGCCGTTAAAATTTCGCCTGGTGTACGATAGCATCGGTGCATAACTTCAGATTTATTAATACCACCTTTGTATTGTCGTCCTCTGCTAAGAAGCTGACTTAATTCTTCGCCGAATAACTCTTTAGCAGTAGGAATTTTCAAGGTATCTAAACTTTGAGCTTCATCATAAGCCCATATCAATCTTCTCTGTTCTGGCTGTTCTGGATCGCTTGGACGAAGTGATTGGTAAGCCATCCAATAAATAGCTTGTTTATCTTCATAATTAAGTTCTATGGGGTCTGCAACTAAATCTTGACCTTCATCAATAAGAACAGCATCAAATATTGGTTTGAGTGCCGTTTCTTTCATCAGACGTTTGGAAAGATCGGCTAAACCCTCATTAGGTTGCTTGTATTCTGTATCGCTAACTCCCAGAGGATATTCATCATTTTCCTTACAAATGAGTCTATAGAATCCTGCCCTATTTTTTGCACCCCAAGCGTGTAAAATTCTTAATTTACTTTGAGCTTGAACATTACTTTTATAATCAAGTTCTCCACAACTATAATGACGTATCCACTTATCAACTAAATCTTCTATTTGGTCATATAGAGAACGAGTAAAAAAGACTAAAGCAATATCCCAATCAGGATGCTTGAGGTGCATATTTGCAGCTTTCTGACAAAGCAATACTGTTTTACCCGATCCAGCAATACCTCTAATACGCTGCGCTCCTGGGGGAATTTCTAAACTAATATGTTGTTGTTGTAAATCCAATTCATAAAGACGTTCTCTCAATTGATTGATTACACTAGAGCGTGTTTTATTATCTTGAGCAACTGTTATTGATTTACTAAGAGTTTTACGAAGTACAGGAGTCCCACCAACAACAGCAAGAAGAAGCTCCCATTGTTCATCATCAAGATTTTTTCCAGATTGAACTAAAGGACTTTGCTCAATTTTGCTGATTAAAGATTTTGCTCCTAAATGCTCTTTGAAGATAATTGGGGGGCAACTCGGAAGTCGCTCAAATCCTTTTTCCTGCCATTCTTTTTCGCTGATGAAAGGTAAAGCTACAATGGCTCTACCTCTTACTTGACGACGAATTATCTCTTCGCGATCGCAATAACCAAGCAAAGAATAAAGTTGACTTTCAGCTTGTTTATAAGGACTTCCCTCTTGGTCATAAAAATTCTGATTCTGATATTGCCATAAATGACCGTTTACTGACTCAATTTGCTTGATCGTGATACATTTAACTTCAATAACTACTATTCCAAATTCTTTATCTACTATTAAAACATCAGGTTCTTTGCGACATTCTCCAGTTTTAGAAAAAATTGGAGAATGTCGCAAAGAACCAATACACTCGCGATCGGCAAAAGCTCTTTTACAAGCATCCCATAATCTCTGCTCACAATGTTCGCCATCTTGACCGATTGGTTCAGTTTCTATGAATTTTCTTCCTTTTTCGTTAATTCCTACTGGCATTGTAATTGTTATGTATATACTACAATAACCAGCTTATTTTGAGTAATTTAATAACGCTGTGATTTCTACTTGATCAATATCTTAAAATTTGCTCTTTTACTCTTTCTGCTGTGATATCCTGACAGCTTTGGTGTCAATCATTATTGAACGTGGGCGAACAACTAGAACTATTCAACATCAGACCAGCTTACAGAGTAGAGCAACCTAGAGAATTGATGAGCTTTGAAGCTCTACTGAAATGGAAAGCTAGAGTATTCAAGCATCAACAACGCACGTTAAACACTCCTGCACCAGAGCAAACAAGCCTGTTTGAACCGCCAAGAAGCCATTGTGATGCAGATACGATCAATCCTTTTGAATTGAAGCTACACAATGCCCAGTTCTACAGGATGAAAGAACATCAAGAAAGAATCTGTATCTATTTCATCATCGATAATGCCCTGCCTCTGCTTCTCTACGTTGGTGAAACTATGCAAACTGCCGAACAAAGATGGAATGGTACTCATGACTGCAAGGATTATGTGATGAACTATGTGGAACTACATCGTAAATATGACCTAGAAACTAAGATGTGTAGTGCCTTTTGGTACGATACACCAAAAAATAGAACGAGCAGATTGAAGCTAGAAAGTGCCTTGATTAACAGATGGCAGTCACCATTCAATAAAGAGAATTGGGGCAAGTATGGAAAACCGTTTGGAAAGATTTAGAGAAGGCGCGATCGCCTGAATGCTTATTTATCTCATTGCTAAAGACATTTTACGACTGGGAGGCTTGTATGCTCGGTCTAATTCTTTCAAGTCTTCTTTTGTTAGTTTGATGTCTAATGCTGCGTGATTTTCTTTCAAGCGATCGCGATTGGATGTTTTGGGAATAGCAATTACATTATCTTGATGCAGCAACCAAGCTAGGGCAATTTGAGTAGATGTAGCATCATGCCTAACTGCAATGTCATTTAACTTGGAATCACTAACAAAAGCACCTTGTTCGATAGGAGAATAAGCCATTATGGGAATACCACGCTTTCTACACCAGGGCAGTAAATCCCATTCAATACCGCGCCGTTTGAGGTTATAAAGTACCTGATTGGTGACTATTTCCTTTCCTCCAGGTAAAGATTCGGCGAACTCCATATCATTTGTATCGAAGTTACTCACACCATAATCAAGAATCTTACCCGTCTGTTTTAAATGCTGCAAACCTTCTAGGGTTTCCGACAAAGGAACAGATCCGCGCCAGTGGAGCAAGTATAAATCTAGGCAATCAGTTTTCAATCTTGATAAAGAGCGATCGCGTAGCGTAGCCCTTCAGGCTAATCGCAAGCTTTTATTAATCCCTCATAACTGGCGTTGTGGGGATAAAATTTACTGACTAGATATATTTCATCTCTACATCCAGAAATAGCTTCGGCTACTACTTCTTCTGCGCCACCTTCGCCATACATTTCGGCAGTATCGATTAAGCTCATCCCCAAATCTATTCCCAATTTAAGGGCTGTGACCTCTGCCTGTCTCTGACTGCTTTTTTCTCCCATGCGCCACGTCCCTTGTCCGAGTCTGGGTATTTCTTTTTGTCCTCGCAGTCTTAGAGTTTTCATGATATCCGTTAAACAGAGCGTTTTATCTTAATATTATGACTGGATTTCTGACAGCCAATCCATAATTTGTCACTCAATTCAAAGTGAACGCAGTTACTATATATCCTGTTCTTTCTGCGATCGCCACTCTACGGTAAGATAAAAACAGCGATCGCCAAGGTTCGAGATATTTCAGAACTCTTGCAACCATTGGGCTTGTTCTTCAGGGCATCCAGACTCTTACAAACTGCCTGGATTATTAAAGATAGGTACGATGGAATAATACCCCAATCAGAAAGGGAATTATTGAAGCTGCCAGGCATCGCTAAAACTAATTAGTTGCATCTTTTACATCGTCTCCAGCATCTTCTACTGCGTCTTTTGCATCGTCGCCAGCATCTTCTACTGCATCTCCAGCATCGTCTCCAGCATTTTCTATCGCTTCACCTGCATCTTCACTTTGAGTTGATTCTTGGCAAGCTCCAAACAGGAGAGATAAACCTAAGATTAAAGGTAAAGTTAATTTTTTCAAGTTCATAATCGTTTAATAGTTTTAGTTTAGTAATTAATCATTTTCAGAATTGTAAGTTTCTGTTTGATATTTTCGCGTCTGTCAAAAGATGTCTAACAATGCAATCATCTAAGAGCGATTAGGCTTCGCCTAGCCTACGGATCGCCACACTACGATAGAATAATCTCGTCAGCGATCGCCAATAACTAAAATGCCTGTAAATCCTAGTCTCTATCCCGATAACTGGAACAATCTAGCATTGAAAGTCAAAGAAGCTGCTCGGTGGCGTTGTCAGTGCTGCGGAAAGAGATGCTACAGACTAGGAGAAAGACCAGATAATTTAACTCGTTCTGAGTGGACGGCGGATATTTTGCAGGTGCATCATCGCAATCATGATACGAAGGATAATCGATTATCTAACTTACTGTCTGTCTGCGCTGCTTGTCATTTAAATTTACATCGGGGGCGATTTAGTCCAGTCAGTGAGGGTCAGTTAAAATTATGGTAAGCGCGATCAATGCCGTTACGCTATTAATCTGTTATTAATTGTGGAAAACGAATATTCTCATTCTCAAAATCGAAATAAGTCAAACCTTGTCTTTGCTTTGGCTCACGAACTTCAACAATACGTAGAAGCAAATGCCGAGCAACTCGATCCCAATACCTATGACAATATCAATCATTGGCGTGGAGGAATTCTTTCTCAGGGTAAGATTACCGAAGAAGATTTGTCAGAAATAATTGAATATATTCCCGCCGAAAAGTTACAGGAATTGATTGAATTAGCTAGCTCTAAGACTGCATCATAATTGCTGCGATAGCCTTTGATAGCTACACTTTTCAATCGCATCATCTGGCAATCCTTCTTTTAGTAACGAAAATTTCTCTAAGTAGTTACTTTCAAAAATAGCTAAACAGTCTTCTCGATCACGCGATCGCAATAGTTTAATAAACCATTCTGTGTTAAAAGGAATGCCTAAATATACTGTATTGCAGTTATTCCAAGTAGGATCTATTATTTGTCCATCTTCATTAACTAGCCAAGCGTGAATAAGTGGCAATGATAGGTCAGATTGTAATGCGTATCCTTCACAATATATCAAATCAGGATTATCTACTAATACTCTAAAAGAGTTATAATAACAGCCTTTTTGGAATCCAAGCTTTATATCTTCTGGTAAGGGTGAAAAACTCATTTCGACACCCAAATCTAAAACTAATTCCTCAAATCCTGCATATTTCCAATAAAGATTAGGACGAGTTTCCCTTGCAAATTGAGCTTGCTTACTTAAAAACTCTTTTAATATATTAATCATTTATTCAAAAATCCATCTATATCTCTGTTTAACTCCAAACAATTTAAGACAAAATCTCCTAGGTTTTGCCATCGGTGACGGCGAGTTCCATCAATTACTAAATAACCTGTTTTGTAACTAATCTTTGCGCTTGTGATAACCTCATATTTTAATATCCTTGATATTCCAGATCCATCAATTTCTCTAGCTTACGAATTACTAGAGCAGCATTAGTTTCAGGTAGCCCGTCACTATCATCCCATCTTTCTTTTTCTAACCATTCTCTAAGTTCTGGTGTTGGTCGAAATCCCCAAACAGGATTATCTTTGTCGTATTTAGCTTTGGATTCTTTTATTTTATCTGGGTTATTTTTGTCCCAATTATTTTTAGCTACTCGATATTTATCAGACATCATGATTTAAGTTGATTGACTGTAGTAGGTTCGATCCAATGCCATTTATATTGCCACTTTTCTCTATTTCCATGTCTTCTTCTCGCCCAATGTCCCCGTCGATAGTGTTCTCTAGGCTCTCTAATTAGTCTGTTGCTTTGATGGCGACCTGTCCTCTCTTCAGAATATACTTTACCAATCCAAACTGGGTTTCTAGAAAAGTTCGATGGTAATTTACCTGCATTACTAAAACCTATACCTTTTGATTCACTTGTTGGCTTATCTAATAACTCTGGCTTGTAGTTCAGCACTAGCATCGTGTTGAGTAAAAGCTTGTTAACTTGCTCAACAATCTTTCGATCTTTTTCAGACAAAGAAGCATTACCTAGTTTGCTGTCTATTAGATTGATAGTTCCGTAAAAAACACTCAGGCGATCGCTGCCACTCGTCCAGATAATTTCAGGTTTGTCGTTGTCAATACTGGATTCTAGTAGGCTCTTATCCGTTCTTATGTCGAAGTAAAGCCAATCGATACTCTCAGTTTCTCCAAAGCCAGAGTATTCGATACAGTTTTGAGGTAATAATAAAAATCCTCTATTGATAAAAGGTTTTAAGCCAGTCCAATTATCGGGAATATCGGTTTCAATCAATGACTCCGCTAATTCTGATGCCAACCAGTAACAGGGAACGAGTTCTCGTGATGCACATTTAGCGGCATATAAAAATATTTTGGTGGGGGTACTTTCTGCCGTGTGAGCTAAATCTTTGGGTAACTTACCCTCTAAGTATTGCTCAGCTATCATCACCTGTGCTGCTAGATTAACAGCTATGTTCTGCGTGCTAGGATAACCCTTACAGGGACGATAATTAAGGTTTTTACTAATTGCCTTGTATGCCTTAGTTCTTTTAATTGGCTTTTTAATTGAATCTAGATTAGTATTCATTAATTATTAGTTTCTCAAATAATTCCCCAACTAAACAAATGTCAGGGAATAAATGTTACTTAGTTTCTTTATTTATCTTCACTCCAAACAGATAGATCTGAATTTGGTGCTACTGCGATCGCCCGAACAGAAATCCTTTTAAACTTCTTTTGTCTAGGTAGAGTTAAATCTTTGAAACTAAAGCTATTTAACGAACTCAAGGTCTTTAAGTTTTGAAATTCTAGATTCCCCTGAATGAAATTAATTGCCGTGTAGAGTCTTTGTTTTCCATCTACTATTTTTAATTCATCATCATTATCATCGATCACTAAATTAAGAACAGGCAAACCTAACAGTAATGACTCGATAAAATAGGATTGCTGTAATTTATCCCAGTTGAGATTATCATTTATTTGTTGCTGAGTTATCTTGTCGATAAAATACTCTATCGGGAATTCTGCGGTATTGTAATCTATAGTTTTTCTCGCTTCAGTAATTGCTGTTTCAGCTTCTTGGACGAGTTGCTCTTTGTTGAAGGCAACAAGACCGCACTCGTCCGCTTCTTGATTTTTAAGCATTAACTTCTTTACTTAATAAATTAAATTACATTTGATTGATAAATTGACAGTCAATTCCGTTTTTAGTTTGATTTTGAACGAGCCATTCTATAAGCGTTCCTCTACTGCTATTTAAAGATGGTTCATACAGATCGTTAGTGATTTTTACTAAATATTGTATATGTCTATAACTATGATTATTTAATTTTTGTCTGAGAAGATATTGATATCTTTCTTTAATTCTTTTTTCGTAATTATCCATTCTTAGTTTTATTTAATTACTTTTATCGTGTTTTGGTACTAATATTTTATCATTTTATTCTAGATATTTTCGGCAATTTACTAATATTAACTCTTCATTTTTGTTATTCAAAAATGATTATTTTTATGCTGTTTTATCTAAGAAAGTTTGACGATGCCAGGCGATCGCATCTAATCGGGGATGGTGTGAAGAATTGTTGGGTAGAAGAAGGCTTTGACCGTGAAAGGTTTTCATCGGGGTAGCATGGGGTGAATCTTCATGAAGGTTATCTGATACGAGAATAGTGTAATCATCATTAATGGTGAACCAAAAGCGGTCAAATGCCCAATGATGGTTTTTGCAGAGAGATAATCCGTTATTGATGCGGTCGTCATAGAATTGGGAGAAGGGTTTGATATGCGCTCCATCGACAATGTTCTCTTGATTATTGAATACTTGCATACCACAAAAAGCACAACGGTAGCCGTAGACTGAGGTGACAATTCTTCTAAAAGCACCATCTCTAACGATCGCGGTTTGGGAATCGGCTGTCTCTATTTCTTCTAGTGAATAAACTTTACCACCAGTTTCTAATAGTTCCTCTGAAATATTGCCCAAGGCATCAAAAGAAAGCGATCGCTGTAGTTGTTGAGTTTTATCTGAGAACCAGGAGTCAATCAGAACTAGAATCAATTCATTACGAGAGGTAGGATTTTTAAGGAGAAAAAATAGTTCGGGGTCGAGATAGGCGTATTCTACTGCTTGTCTAAGTCCGCTAACGGTTCTAACTTTTATTTTAGAACTTGGTGATTCAACATATTCAAAACCAGGATTAGATTTAAAATGCCAAAAACCATCTCTCTTGAGATGAAAAAAAGGCATACCGATATCGGGTTTACGTTCGATTTCTAACTCGTGCCAGAACTTGAAGAAAGTAGCAATCAGTTCGGGAGAAAGATATATGCGATTATTGGTAATAAGCGATCGCTCTATTAACTCAATCACTGAAAGTAATAATATGGGTTTATTAGGTGCGACTCCTGCCGAACGACTGACGTTTAAACCCTCCTTATTAGATTTAGATTTAGGAGAAAACTTTAGACGATAATAATTGATATCTTTAATCATAAAAAGCACTCATCTGCTTTAATTATTTATCAGTATCATTTCTAACCTAAAAAATTTAAGTGTTCTTCGGACGAGAGCGATCGGCAATAAATAGAGACAAACAATTGACCATGACTGAATACAGATGTACTCGAAATGCTGACTATGATTGTGACTGTATAGGACGTGATGACCTAACTGTTAGACAGGGATATTATATTCATGCTGAGAGTGAAGAAGAAGCTTGGCAGATAATGGCTATTAGATATCCCAAAGAAACTACAGCAGGGTTTACGGTTCAGGATTGGTCAGACCGTTCTGGAAAAAGCGTTGTCATCCTCAAAGCAGAAGCAGATGAAGCAGGAAATGAAATATTAATTAATCAAGATGGTAAAAAAGCCATAACTAATGATGAGGGGGAAGTAATTGGTTATGAAGACGAACAAGAGTAAAAGTTATACTAGAGTCTCTTTTTTCGTACCATTTATAATTTTTAGATGTTTAAAAAAATTGCTTCTGATGCACTTGGTTTGAGCGATATCGGAGTTATTGTAGAACCGCCCGATTACGATAAAGTAGAATCTGATGATTTTATATTGCACGAAGAGAAAGAGAAAATCTTTTTCTTAATCAAATCAAAAGCAGATGAATATTGTTTTACCAATCAGGCTTTAATCCATGTTGATGGTGCGTCCGCAGTAAGTAAAAAACGTACTTTAAAACGTTGGGATTACAGTAAGCACTATATTCAAAATGTAGTATTAGAAACGGCTGGTACTATAGATTTGGATATTGAAATCAAATTTATCATTGGCTCTCACCCATACTCCATTGACGTTGGGAGAAAATATATAAAACAGTTGAGGAATTTATACAAAGCTCTAGTCAAAATCAGTTTAATTCAAGAGAAAAACGATCGCTATCTCAAATATGCCGAAAACAGTTTAGAAATCGCCTCACGTTCTGTCAATCGCTCCTCAAGTTCTCAAACTCTTCAACAAGAATTTAAAGCGATCAATGAGTATACCTTCGAGTGGCTGACTCACTTTCATGAAACTTACAGTGTCAAAGATTTTACTTCTGTGTTTGAGTTGTTTATTCAACCCAATTCTTAAATTAACTCTCAACTTGCCACACATAAATACAGTTTTGTTCGGGATGTTTACCTCTAGAAACCAACCAACCAAAATAATAAGTTTCATGAGGTTTAGCCATGATTAAGCGATCGCTATGAATATCTTCATTACCGATGTGAATATAAGTGACATCTGTATCTAGGATTTCCCTTTCATCTGGTGCATATTTATGTCCCGCATCAATTCCTTCTGGATCGTTTGTTTTTAAAGTCATCCAAGAGGTAATAACCGTTTCTGGCTGATATTTTTTAATAGCTGCGATCGCGTCAAGGTTTTCTACTTCAGGTGGTGGATTTGTTGAAGGTTCGTGAAGAATGTCGTGGACTAACTTTACGGCTGGTATTTGTTCTGAATAGTTATCGACTCCTTTGATACCGAGATGGTGATAGAGATAGTTGTTTCCAGCACCAATTTCAATGGCTTTGTCGAGATTAAAGTTGCTTTTAAGCCATTCAATTAGTTCAACTGTGGGTAGCTGGTAAATAGCCCGACAGATACACCAAACTCTTAAATCTGTATTGTCTAGAGTCTTATAAAAGTCAGCAGATTGTAGTTTCAGGATTCCTTGGGGGTCTAGGAGGATGCGATCGTATTTTTCTAGGAACTCTTGGACTTCGGGAGGATAAATCATTACAACGTTACAGTACTGTATATTTGAGGCTTAATTGTACTGCGAAGATATTGTATTTACATTTCAATTATTCCCATTCAGTATTAACTCAACCATTTAAGATAAACAATAAACATCTGTTAGATAATCAAGAAAAGCATTTTGTATTCGAGGTTTGAGGAAAAAGAATGAAACGAGTATTGGTTACGGGAGCGACGGGAAGAACGGGTTCGCTCGTCTTGAAAAAACTACGCGACGAACCAGATAAATTCGAGGCAATTGGTTTGGCGCGATCGCTATCATTGGTCGAAGAACTATTCGGCTCGACAGAAGGTTTTGTTATTGGTGATATCACAGATAGATCTAGCCTAGATTCAGCACTATTTGACTGCGATGCTTTAGTTATTCTTACCAGTGCCGTTCCTAAAATGGTAACACCACCGTCACAAGGGCAAAGACCAGAATTTGAATTTGCACCCCAAGGACTCCCCGAAGAGGTAGACTGGCAGGGACAAAAAAACCAAATCGATGCAGCCAAACAAGCAGGAGTTAAACACATTGTCTTAGTAGGTTCGATGGGTGGTACTAATCCCAATCATCCCCTCAACCGCATTGGCAACGCTAATATTTTAGTTTGGAAGCGCAAAGCCGAACAGTATTTAATTGATTCGGGTATCGACTACACTATTATTCGCGCAGGTGGTTTGTTAGATAAAGAAGGCGGAGTCAGACAACTGCTGGTAGCCAAAGATGACCAACTGTTGAATAATCCACCCAACGGAATTCCTACTTCAATTCCCAGAGCCGATGTAGCTGCTGTAGTAGTTAGAGCAATAACTGAACCTAATGCTCGCAACAAAGCCTTCGATATTATCTCCAAACCAGAGGACGCTCCCGATGCGGAAGTAACTACCAATTTTGCCAGCTTATTTGAACAGACTACGGCGGGAATTTAAGGATGAATTGGTTTGAATCTGCATGATTAGGAATGTTCGTTCATTGAGGTCATAGTTCTGCAAGAGGATGGGAGTTATCTTGGTCTTTGGTTGGTGGCGTATTCAGCCTTCCTTATTGTCAAGATGTAGCGATCGCATTACTTATTAGCCTTTCGCCATTCCCAAGGTGGTTGAGGATTGCCCGACCAAATGCCCGCTTTTTCCTGTTTTGCCATACCTTCTGCTGCAATTAATAGGTCACGCATCGTACAAGTATCTGAGTATTGGGCATAATGCCAAGCATAACCACCCCGAACCATCTCAAGATTCAGATTGATAGCTGAAGTTTTCTTGTCTGGTACATAAACCTCTGCCACAGTACGCCCATAGCGGTCTTTTTCAATTGGTACGATCATTAGTTCACCATCTTTGAGAGAGACAAGCGATGCCTTCGGCTAGGCGAAGCCTAATCACAAGTAATTTCTAGATTCAATGCCAAACTCTTGATCGCGCTCTGGGTTCTTAATCGTCATGGTTCTAGCTTTTGGCAACTGGTCATATTTTACTACCGAAAACTAGACTTCTCGGCAGCAAAAACGCTTTGCTTGCTTTTCAAGCTTCTGCCCAAACTGCTAAAACGTATATTTACTTGGTACAAAAATACTGTTAAGTAATTCACGAAAAGACGCTAAATATAGACAACAGACAACGCAATCTCAATTAAAGTTCCGCTATATAAAGCGTAGACCCGATAAATTCGTTTATTTTAAGCATTTATAAAGATTAAGAATAATTCACGATTACATCAGCTTGAGATCGCAGCTATATTCGACAATATAACGTTTACGAAATCAAACAATATATCAAATAACTAAACATAAGCTCGATATAAACGGTCGTCTCAAGCATCCGAACTAAATTCGGATGACGCGACCTCCTCTAACGAGCTTTATTACACTTATGCAGTCAATCAAAATAACCGCGATGAAACAGCCCCAAGTAGGTGAGTTGATTCGTTCGCTTCGGCATGAATTGAAGCTAACACAGCAACAGCTAAGTGTCGAATTAGGAGTAGTTACGCCCACGGTTAACCGATGGGAAAACGGTCATTCTCAACCGTCACCAATGGCTCTCAAGTTAATTGAGGTGAAGCTGAAAGAGTTGGGAAAACAGGGTAAGGAGTTGTTATCAGAGTATTGTAGTTAGGAAGATGTAAATGAAATCAGTCGTCATTGAAAACCCAATCGTCAATTCTCCGTTCTCTGAACCAAAACGTCACTTTCGCTTTGATGATGAGGGTATTACCAGTGAGATTGTTGAAAAAAGGCGCAATAGTCAATATTTTATACCTATCGCCAAACCGAAGAAAAAGGACAATCAAAAACAACTCGAATTAGAATTTTGGACGAACGATCGCATTGAAGAAAACGGCTTTATCAATGATATTCGTAGCTCTGTTTCCTTGTGGAGAAATGCTGATTATCGCGGTACTGTTAACATCACTCCGATTACAAGACGGCTGCTAGAATACTGGAAAAATCCAGAGCGGGAACGACGATTGTTTTTTTGTCAGCTCGAAGCATTAGAAACAATCATTTATCTGACTGAAGTTGCTCCAAAATCTGGAAAGGCTTGGTTTATCAACAAACTGAATGAGTTCAAAGATGTTGCCAATCCCTTGCTATTTCGCATGGCAACTAAAATGGCAACTGGAAGTGGTAAAACCGTTGTCATGTCGATGTTGATTGCTTGGCACACCCTCAACAAAGCTGCTAACCCCCAACGTCGAGAATTTAGCGATGCTTTTTTGATAGTCGCACCAGGAATTACGATCCGCGATCGCTTGCGAGTACTGCAACCTAATGACCCCGAAAACTATTACCAAAAGTTAGATTTAGTTCCCCCAGATTTAAGAGGAGATCTAGCTAAAGCCAAAATAGTCATTACTAACTATCACTCTTTCAAACTACGAGAAAAGGGTAATGCAGCTTCCTTGACCAAAAGTATTTTAATCAAAGATCAAGAGGAAAGTCCCTTTACCGAAACTCCTTCTCAGATGGTCAAACGAGTATGTCGAGAACTGGGGACTAAGAAAAATATTGTTGTCATCAACGATGAAGCTCACCACTGTTATCGTCGTAAAGAAAATGGTGATGAACCAACGTATAAAGGTGATGACAGAAAGGAAGCTGAAAAAAACCAGAAAGAGGCTCAACTCTGGATTTCTGGATTAGAAGCAATTCAAGAGAAACTAGGTGTTAAAACAGTCTACGACCTCTCGGCAACTCCTTTTTATCTCAAAGGTTCGGGATATAAAGAAGGAACGCTATTTCCTTGGGTAGTCTCGGATTTTTCCCTGATTGATGCGATCGAATCGGGCATAGTCAAAATTCCTCGCGTTCCCGTCTCCGATGACAGCATGAAAGGAGAACTGCCTACTTACCGCAACATCTGGGCATTAATCCGCGATCATCTTCCCAAGAAAGGCAGAAAGTCCAAGGAAACCGAGCCATCAACGCCAGAGCCAAAGTTACCTAAAGAATTAGAAGGTGCGTTACGAACTCTCTATGGCAACTATGAAAAATCCTATCAACAGTGGCAAGAGAACGCAGAGGCGATCGCTAAAGGTTTAACTCCGCCAGTATTTATCGTTGTCTGTAACAATACCAGCGTTTCTAAAATGGTTTTTGACTGGATTGCGGGATGGGATACTGAGAAAACTTATCCCGACGGTAGACCCGTTTTAGCTAAAGGAAAACTGGAACTATTTAGTAATGTAGAACGAGATAGATGGACACCCAGACTCAACACCATTTTGGTAGATAGCGAACAGCTAGAGTCTGGGGAGAGTATGACTGCTGATTTTAAGAAGCTAGCAGCGACTGAAATTGAAGAATTTCAAGCCGAATATCGCGATCGCTATCCAGGTAGCGACCCCAATAAAATTAGCGATGAAGACTTGCTACGGGAGGTATTAAACACCGTCGGCAAAATTGGCAAATTAGGAGAACACATTCGCTGTGTGGTTTCAGTTTCCATGCTCACTGAAGGTTGGGATGCTAACACAGTTACTCACGTTTTAGGCATTAGAGCATTTGGTACTCAGCTTTTATGCGAACAGGTAGTAGGTAGAGGTTTGAGGCGTATTAGCTATGCTACTAACGATCAGGGAATGTTTGAGCCAGAATATGCTGAAGTCTATGGCGTTCCCTTCGCTTTTATTCCCTGTGCTGGTTCTAAAAAAACTCCCAAACCAGGAGCATTACCCACCCGCGTTCGTGCCTTAGATGAACGAATTGAATGTGAAATTACTTTTCCTAGAGTAATTGGCTATCGTTACGAAATTGGCAGTAAAAAACTAACTCCCGATCTCGATAATCCAGGCTGTCGTTATTCTCTATCAACAGAGGACTTACCCACTAAAACAGTTAACGCACCGATCATCGGTCAGTCCAGTATCCATACTCTCGATGACTTGCGATCGCGTAGAGAACAGGAAGTAGCTTTTTTATTGGGTAAACTGACTTTAGAAAAATACTTCAGATATGACGGTACACAGAAAAAAGAAAAAGAAATACCTTTATTAAATGATGCCGACGTACAGGCTTGGTTATTCCCCCAAATACTAGAGATAGCTAAATTATGGTTGGCTGAATGCGTTACTTACAAATCGGGTACTTATCCACAACTGCTATTGCTCAATGAATTTGCTCACGATGCCTCAGATTGTATCTATCAGGCGATTTGTGCTGGAGAAGCAGAAAAATCATTAAAACCAATTTTGCGACCTTACGAACCGATGGGTTCTACACGCTATGTAGATTTTAGTACCGCCCGTCCCGTTTACACTACCGACGCTAGTAAATGTCATATCTCTCATGTAGTCGCCGATACCAATAGTTGGGAACAAAAGATGGCTCAGGTGTTGGAAAGTATGGACGAGGTAAATTGTTATGTCAAAAATCAAGGGCTAGGTTTTCTCATTCCTTATATCTATGAGGGCGAACAAAAGAACTATATGCCTGACTTCATCGTAAGGGTGAAAGATAATCGTGATGACCTACTCAATCTAATCGTTGAAGTGTCGGGTGAAGCGAGAAAAGATAAGAAAGTTAAAGTCGCTACCTCTCTTAATCTTTGGCTACCTGCGGTCAATCAACATGGTGGTTTTGGTAGGTGGAATTTTATCGAGATTACCGACCCTTGGGATGCAGAAAATACAATTCGAGCTTTTCTAAATCAACAACAAACTAAGTCTCAATTATTAGTTATTAACTAATAAATTAACTATTTATTCTATAAAGTTCTTATATAGGTATTGCTATGGTTAGTCGTAAAAAAACACCTAAAACAGAGATAGAAAGTGTCAAACATAAAGATAAACGAGCTAATATTCCAACTGAAGAATTAAGAGGATTTTTATCAGAAGAAGAGAAACAACCAAAGACACTACTTTATCCCCGCGACCCTTCGTTAGACCCTCAGTTAGTTTGGCAAACCAAAGACGAACAGGATAGTCAAGATTTAGAAGTTACCGCCGTACCAATTTATATTCAAGAAAAGATTCATCCCCAAGCAATTATCGACGATTTTCGCCACCAAGTAAAAAAAGAACAAGCCGAACAACAATTAAGTTTATTTGGTGATTTTAACGGCTTGGAATTCGAGAAATTAATTGACTTTTATCAACACAAAGATGGAGTCAAATGGACGAATAGAATGATTCTCGGCGACTCCCTTTCTGTTATGGGTTCTCTGGCAGAAAAAGAAGGTTTAAAAGGGCAGGTACAGATGATCTATATAGATCCTCCCTACGGCATTAAATTCGGTTCAAACTGGCAAGTTTCTACGCTTAAAAGAGATGTCAAAGATGGAAATATTGGTGATGTAACCAGACAGCCAGAACAGGTAAAAGCTTTTCGAGATACTTGGGAATTGGGCATACATTCTTATCTAAGTTATATGCGCGATCGCTTGGTTGTAGCGAGAGAGTTATTGACTGAAACAGGTAGCGTTTTTGTCCAGATTGGGGATGAAAATGTTCATCTGGTTAGATGTTTAATGGATGAGATTTTTGGAGGTGAGAATTTTGTAAGTTTGATTACCTTTAGAAAAACAACAGGTGTTCAAAGTAACTATGTTGCTTCGGTTTCTGATTATTTACTTTGGTATGCAAAAGATAAGGAAAAAGGAAAATTTCGGAGTTTATACCGTTCAAAGGAAAACGATGACAATTATTGCTACTTTATGAATTCTGATGGAAGCTATAACAGAGTATATCTAGAACAAAAAATACAACTATCTAACGAAAAAAATAACACAAGAATTTTTAGGTTCGATCACTTGCTTTCTTCAGGAGCTTCAAAGACCGAACAAAATTTTGAATTTCAGAAAAAAGTTTATCGTCCACCTACTAATAATCATTGGAAAACTAATATTGATGGAATGCAAAGACTTGCAAAAAGTGGCAGGATTTATTCTAGCGGTAAAACCTTAAGTTATATTAGATACTTGCATGATTTTGGGGTTTTTCCTTATACAAATTTTTGGGACGATACAACAGTTGGAGGTAGTTCAGATCGATATTATGTAGTGCAAACTTCTCCAAAAGTAATTGAACGTTGCCTTTTAATGACAACAGATCCAGGCGATTTAGTTTTAGACCCAACGATGGGCAGTGCCACTACAGCTTATGTTGCCGAACAATGGGGAAGACGCTGGATAACCATCGACACCAGCAGAGTAGCTTTAGCATTAGCTAGAACTCGTCTCATGTCAGCCCAATATCCCTACTATCTGTTAGCTGACTCTTCAGAAGGCATTGCCAAAGAAACAGCGATCGCTGGTCAAATACCACCCGCTAATCCTAATACCGACGAAGATATCAAGAAAGGTTTTGTATATAAGCGAGTTCCCCACATTACATTGGGAGCGATCGCCAATAATCCAGAAATAGACACCATTCATGAGAAATGGCAGAAAAAGCTAGAACCTATTCACACTCAACTAAACGAACTACTCAAAAAATCTTGGGAAGAATGGGAAGTACCGCGAGAGCCAGAGAATAAATGGTCAGACGAAGCTAAAAACTTATTACAGGAATGGTGGAAACTAAAATGCGATCGCCAGAATGAAATTGATGAATCTATTGCCCGTAACTCTGACAGCGAAATACTTTACGACCAACCTTATGATGACAAAAAACGTATTCGGGTAACTGGCCCGTTTACAGTCGAAAGTCTCTCTCCCCACCGCGTCCTTTCAACTAATGAAGAACGTCCAGCTTCTGAAGCAGAAGGCATACAACAAGCTTCGGATAACTTTGAAATCAGAATTATTGAAAACCTGAAGAAAGCAGGAGTTCAAAACGGTAAAAAAGACGAACGACTCAAATTTGAATACTTAGAACCCTACCCAGGTACTTGGATACAAGCTGAAGGAGAATATGTCGACAAAGATGGCACAACTCATAAAGTAGGAATTTCTATTGGCTCAGAATACGGTACTGTTGGCTCAGACCAGATTAAGGAAGCTGCTAAAGAAGCCGTGCAAGGTTTGGGTTATGACCTACTGATTGTTTGTGGTTTTGCTTTCGATCCTGGTGTATCGGAACAATCAAAGCGTTTTGGCAAATTGCAGATATTGGTTACTCGCATGAATACCGACCTGTTACTGGGCGATGAAATGCTTAAGAAAACAGGTTCAGGTAATCTGTTTATGGTCTTTGGTGAACCAGATATCGAAATTAAGAGATTAGATGATGGAAAAATAACTGTCGAACTTAAAGGATTAGATATCTACGACCCTACCACTGGAGAAATCCGCAGCAGTTCCACTAAAGATATTGCCTGTTGGTTTATCGATACTAACTATAACGATGAAAGTTTCTTTGTTCGTCATGCCTATTTTACAGGTGCAGATGAACCTTACAAGAAGCTTAAGAAAACGCTAAAAGCAGAAGTAGATGAAGATGCTTGGGATGCTCTCTACTCGGATATTAGTCGTCCTTTTGATGCACCTCAAGGTAAGAAAGGTAAACCTGGAAAGATTGCCGTAAAAGTTATTAACCACTACGGAGATGAGGTTTTGAAGGTTTATGAAGCGTAGCGATCGTCTTAGTCTAGTTGATGTCTTCGGTAATGATGCCAGTGCCACAGTCGAAGTGAAGTAGCGATCGCTACACCTCGTCCACAAAATCGCAGGTTCATCATTATCAAGCTTAGAATTAACTTGGCTCTTATCGGTTCTAACTTCAAAGTAAAGCCAATCAATACTTTCCGTTTCACCAAAACCAGAATATTCGATACAGTTTTTAGGTAATAATAAAAATCCTCTGTCGATAAAAGGTTTTAAGCCAGTCCAATTATCGGGAATATCGGTTTCAATCAATGACTCCGCTCATTCTGATGCCAACCAGTAACAGGGAACTAATTCATATTCTGCTTTTTTAGCAGCATATAAAAGTATCTGAGTAGGAATACTTTCGGCAGTATGAGCTAAATCTTTAGGCAAACTACCTGTCTTATATTGCTTGGATATAATTACTTGGGCTGCTAGATTGACAGCTATATTTTGAGTATTAGAATAACCTTTTACCGCGTTATAGTTGAGATTTTTACTAATTGCTTTGTATTCCTTGGTTTTCTTGATTGAATTCTTAATTAAATCTAGATTAGTCGTCATAAACTCAAAAACTTTTGCCTTACAGAAATATTCTTGTAGTTAATAAT
This sequence comes from Chondrocystis sp. NIES-4102, assembly GCA_002368355.1. Taxonomy (NCBI): domain Bacteria; kingdom Bacillati; phylum Cyanobacteriota; class Cyanophyceae; order Chroococcales; family Chroococcaceae; genus Chondrocystis; species Chondrocystis sp. NIES-4102. The sequence goes on from AP018283.1 coordinate 41,863, forward strand.
TGATTGTTTTGAGACTAGTCTTTTAGAGAAATATGAATAGCAGGATAAAAATCGCCAGAAGAATTATTTACTATTTTTAACTCTCCTTTTGCACCGTCCCAATCCTCTTCTGCTTCGACAGGTTTAACCTTTACTTCGTTAACAAGATTAGGGCATATATAGCCTTCTAAATGATCAATTATTACCAAATGTTCGTTATTATATTTTTCTAAGATTTTTTTTAACTCTCCAACAGTCATTTTATTCATCTATATTCCCTCCAAACTGATAAATCTGATTTTGGAGCTACTGCGAACGCTCTGACAGAAATCCTTTTAAATTTACTTTGTCTAGATAGCATTAAATCTTCAAACTTAAAGCCGTTCAATGTCTCTAATTGTTTGAGGTTAGATAATTGCAAATTATTGTTAATGAAATTAAGTGCGGTCAACAGTCTTTGTTTACCATCTATTATTTGTTCTATAGAGTTTAATTTATCCCAGTCATTGCTATTCTTTTCTTTAAAAACGATTGCAAGAATAGGAAGACCTAACATTAATGATTCAATAAAATAAGATTGCTTTTCTTCATTCCAGTGAAGATTATCATCTATTTCTTGTTGGCTTATCTTATCGATAAAGTATTCAAGCTTGAATTCTACGGTATTATAATCTATAGTTTTTCTAGCTTCTCTAATTTCTGTTTCTGCTTCTTGGACGAGTTGCTCTTTGTTGAAGGCAACAAGACCGCACTCGTCCGTTTCTTGATTTTTAATCATTTATTTCTACATTTGATTGATAAATTGACAGTCAATTCCGTTTTTAGTCTCATTTTGAATTAACCATTCTACAAGTCTTCCTCTACTACTATTCAAAGGTAGTTTATTTGATGATGTTGTGATTTTGACTAAATACTGTATGCTTATAACTATGATTGTTTAATTTTTGTCTGAGAAGATATTGATATCTTTCTTTAATTCTTTTTTCGTAATTATCCATTTTTAATTTTATTTAATTACTTTTATCGTGTTTTGGTACTAATATTTTATCATTTTATTCTAGATATTTTCGGCAATTTACTAATATTAACTCTTCATTTTTGAATAACAAAAATGATTATTTTTATGCTGTTTTATCTAAGAAAGTTTGACGATGCCAGGCGATCGCATCTAATCGGGGATGGTGTAAAGAATTGTTGGGTAGAAAAAGGCATTGACCGTGAAAGGTTTTCATCGGGGTAGCATGGGGTGAATCTTCATGAAGGTTATCTGATACGAGAATAGTGTAATCATCATTAATGGTGAACCAAAAGCGATCAAATGCCCAATGATGGTTTTTGCAGAGAGATAGTCCGTTATTGATGCGGTCGTCTAAAAATTGGGAGAATGGTTTGATATGCGCTCCATCGACGATATTCTCTTGATTATTGAATACCTGCAAGCCACAAAAAGCACAACGGTAGCCATAAACTGAGGTAACAATTCTTCTAAAAGAACCATCTCGGACGAGCGCGGTTTGAGTATCGGTCGTTTCTACTTCTTCTCTTCGATAAACCCTACCACCAGTTTCTAATAGTTCATCCGAGATGTTGGCAAAAGCATCGAGAGACAGCGATCGCTCTATCTGTTGGCTTTTATTTGAGAACCAGGAGTCAATCAGAACTAGAATCAATTCATTACGAGAGGTAGGATTTTTAAGGAGAAAAAATAGTTCGGGGTCGAGATAGGCGTATTCTACTGCTTGTCTAAGTCCGCTAACGGTTCTAACTTTTATTTTAGAACTTGGTGATTCAACATATTCAAAACCAGGATTATAGCACTACGCAAAAACGTTAGGACAGTTTTTGAAGGCAGCATCTACACATTCTCGGACTGTTTCAAACTCAGGCAACATTTGTTTCATCCAAGTCTTTAAAACAGACCACCAATTCTCAATTTTGTTTAAATCAGGAGAATAAGCAGGTCACGTTCCTCGGAGGTAGCCTCCGAGGAACGTGACCGTTGGTAAAACCAGATTTCACATCACGGACATATCAAGCGGATGAGGAAACCTCATCCGTCTTGTCCTCCAGCATCTTCAATAATTTCTCTGATACTTTCTCCCTTATGAAAAGTAGCATTATCAACAATGATGATATCTCCTGGATTCAATTGAGGAATTAAACTTTGAGATAACCAAGCTTCAAATAAATCTCGATTACAACTACCCTCAAAAGTTAAAGGTGCAAAAATTTTTCCTTCTCTTAAAGCACTAATCCAACTAGTTCTTTCTCTCTTTTTTCCACATTTTAAAGCGTAGCATCTTTCCCCTTTGGGACTATAGCCATAGGGATAGCTCTCTCGATTATCAAAACCCGCCTCATCTACATATACTCTTCTTTTTTTAGTAATTTTTGAGAGTTTTTCTCGGAAAGCTTCTCGTTCTATTTCACTTCTTTCCTGATATCCGTAAGTTTTTTTTTCTTGTTATCCCTAGTTTTTGGCACGCATAACTAATATTTTGCTGAGTAATATTGTTCCCCCATAATTCAGCTATTTTTGTTTGAGTTTTACCATTATTTTCTCTAATAAAAAGCTTAAACTTTTCTTCGTCTTTAATTTTACTATCTCTTCCTTGTTTATCAGCGATCGCTACGTAATCTCCTGTTTCTTTTTCTCTTTTCAACCATAAATCCAAAGTATTACGACTAATTTTGAATAAACGACAGACATGAATTTTTTTATGTCCTCTTTTTACTGCTTCAATCGCTTTTTTACGTAAATCATAGCTATAAGGTGCTGGCATAATTAATAGCGGTCGCCGATATTTTGATGACTTTCTTTCTATTATAAAAATGTCCTAACCAAAATGCGTAGTGCTATAGATATTCTCTAACTTCGTATTGATGTAAAGTACTTTGCTGATATTCAACGCCAGATATTTCAGGGTCTTGAAGCTTTTGAGTATCGAACTTAACTAGCTCCATTGCTATTGACCTAATTGGACAGAGCTTAATTAATCTTTTTACCCATGTCAATGTAGTTAGAACCCGATGGTCTAAACTTGGTGGCAACCAACCTGATAATCTGGTTCGATTAAGAAACCTAGGTTGTCTGTATCTAGTGTTTCTATTGCTACGCCCTCGTCTCAAAGAGCGACGAGATTCTAGATTGTCTTTGATTTGTTGACCACGATGGGTTAACTCTGCCGCCCAGATAAGCTTGTTGTCTTGAAGTATTGCTATTCCAGTAGTTTTAGAACCTGGATTGAGCTTTAATTGACACTGTTTTTCTTCGTTTAATTGGACTGCTTTCTTGAGGATAATCGTAAATGGATACTGTCTAAATACCGCAGCTTTCCCTGCCTTTAGCAAGCTTCTAGCAATTCCTGGCGTACAGGGTGTTAGCGGTTGTTTATTTGTATCCAGTATAAAAACGTGGTTAGACATGATTTTGTCTCTTCTACAAATGTGTAATGTTTGCCTCGTCAATGTTATTTGAGCTTGTTAAGCTAACTACACTTTCTTGTCCCTCGTAGGAATGTTTAATAGTTAGCGACAGAGCGGAAGGCTGGCACGTACCCAAGGGTGTCATGACTTAAATAACGCAGTCAGTTAAGATTTAGACTGGTCAGCTAGCTACAGCTAGAGGCTTGAAGCCCCGTTCGCTTTAGCGCGGGGTGCTGACACAATATTGCTAGAGCAGACTTTCCATTTCTTGAATAATCTTTTGTAGTTTTCTTTGTTTTTTTGAATCGCTAGATATTTTAGAAGAACGAAGAACTTTACTATACACTTTTTTAAAATCACTTTTAATATCATCAAAATTCTCTGCTTTCATTACAGGTTTTTTATTAGATATTAATTTTTTTATCTCTTCTTTTATTTTATCTCTGTTCCAATTTTCTTTTACAACTCTTTCGACAATTTCTTTAGCTAGATTTTCATCAGACGATGCTAATTTCGCAATCATTGGAACACAATAATCTGACATATCACCACGTTTGATAGGATCGAGAATAAAATTAGGTAATTTTAGAAGTCTTAATCTTTTTTTCACAAAAGTATTAATAGAAATTTCAGATGTTCTGCTGAAAATATCTTCAACTGATTCTATGAAATCAATTGGTACATCAGTAATTTTCTTATTACCAATCCTATGTAAATATGTAACAATTGTTTCTTGATTTTCTTTAGTAGTTAACTCTATTAAATTTAAAGTTGCTAAAGTGTCATCAATTAAATTTAATTTAGATCTTTGTCTATTTTCTATTAAAGCTATTTCAAAAGCTTGAATATCATTAAAATCTTTTACTTTAGCTTCTATAATTTCGCAACCAGCTTCCTTTGATGCCCAATATCTTTTCTCACCCGCTACTATTAAATATTTATCTGTTTTTTCAGGATGTGATCTAACTATTATGGGTGAAAGCTGCTCATAATTTTTAATCGAATTAGCTAAATCTGTTATTTCTTGAGGATCTATAAAATTACGAGGTTGGTTCTTCCATACCTCTATTAAATCTAGAGATATATTAATTACAGATGTTTCTTCCTCTTTAGTTAGTACATCTAAATTAAAGTCGGCTAGTGAATTAAATGCCATAGTTCTATGTATTATTATTAAATAATTTCTTATATCGTAAATTCTTGAAATAATTTATGATAGTCTTGTGCTGCTCTTTTTCCAGAAGCACCCATATCAAACACTGTTTTGCCGTATTGAGGTGCTTTACGAATGATTTGTAAATTACTAATCGGCGTTAATAGTTTTATTTTATTTTTTAAAAAGTATTCCGATGCTTGCTTGAAACTAGTAGTATTAGTTTCTACTAAACTTAAAAAGAATCCTACACCTAAATCTTTCCTAATCGTCATTTTTCTCTTGATAATGCGGATAATTGATAATGTATCGGTTAAATCCAAAGTTGAAGCTTGAATTGGTATTAATACTCGATCACAGACATCTAACGCATCTTTCACTGATTCTGATTCACCAGGAAGATCTATTACTACGATATCAACATTTGAATTATCAATCGTAGATAACATTAATTCTGTATTAGTCTCTTGAATATAGTCAATTCCTAAGTCCTTAGCCCAGCAATTAGCTCCTAGTTGAGATGAGGCATTAATAAAGAGCAATTTTTTTTCAGGATTTGCTATTAGTAGCCATTTAGCTAGATGCAAACTAGTTGTAGTTTTGCCTACTCCACCTTTAATATTAGCAACCGCTAAGACTTGTTTTTTCTGTTCACTCATTATTTTGAAGAATTATTATTTACTGTAAAGCAATAGAGTCTTGGTTTTACCTCGCCAGTCTCTTGAGGTGCGCCCGAATTCTGCCCAGTTGCCTCAAGAGCGTGTGGCGAAATGCTTTCCGCACCGTCAAATGGCAGAGTACCGATGACTCGATAAAATCCGCGTTTCACCACGATATATATAGTAATCACTTTACTCATTCCAATACAGGATTTCACAGTCTGTGATCGCGCCACAGTTAAATCTGTACTTATTTGATAAACGCAATCACTATAATTAACAGTTTAAATTATTTACCTTAATTGACAAGCTGTACACCATTAAAATTTTACAATTATATATAAATCACTCATGAGTGATTTATACGTAAGTATCAATTTGATAATTGCCCGCCTCAATCATCAGCGATTCGCATTTTAGCAATAGTACATACATTAGTAAAACGGCACGCAACGTCTAGGCTTTTACATTTTGTATTCCGTTCGCCTTCGAGGTAAAATTTAATATATAAGCGGTTAATTAAATTATATCTTTAAACAAAGAAGACAAGTTTATTAATATACAATTACAATTGATAGAAAGATGGATGAATACCAAATTGATTGTAATTTTTTTTATTGATATATACTAATGATTATGCTTTTAACCTCTTGGTTCGCAGTTGATTTTAGTAGTTGTTTTAATTCATCAACCGTTTCAAGGATTTCTATTTTGATTACTCCACTCACGACTCTTCTCAATTTATTATTGCCTTTTCTTTATTTTATTTGTAGCGTTCTTTTTTGTATTTCATATTAGAAATGAGAATAAATAATTCAAGCAGCCTTCACTCTTTATGGTTAAAGATCTCAATTACTATAGCATCTCCCAAATCCATCAAAACAGCATAGAATAACCATGTCGCCCAAATTTGTAGCTTAATGCCATTAATCGAACCAGTCCACAGATAACTTAGACCAAGTAATCTTTTGACAGTGTTAAAAGCTTGTTCGATACGCCATCTTTTACGATATAAATCAGCTAAGCTACGACATAGGGAGGTAAAATGGTTGGCTCAAGAACGCTAGTAATGTAAGAATGCCAAGTTTTACCCGAACGAATTTCAACCAGACGAACCCGAACATAGGGAGTTCGTTTAGTTCCAGAACCAAGAATAATCAGGCGATAGCGAAGCGAATAACTATCAGTAAAGACTGCTTCAACCTTAATTGATGCACCTTTCTTGAGTCGAGTAATGAAATGAATTTTTTGTTGGATTAATTGTAGCCAAAAACTAAAATGATAAAATCCACGATCTAACAAAAGCAGGGTATTGCCTGGGACTATACTCAAAATATTTTCTTCCAACTTGGTATCATTAGTCCGAGGATTTTCTTGGAACCAGATTTCTACTGGCAATCGGGTTACTAAATCGATTACTACACCAATTTTGCCTCCTAATTGCCCTTTTGGAGCATCCTCTAAACTTTTGAGTTTTTTAAATAATGCTTCCAAGACAGAGCTATCTACTATCCAAATTTTATCGAACTTAGATAGTGTATATTCAACGCTTTCAGGTAATGGTCGGCGTTTTCGGTTCTTCCAAGATGATTTGAAATTTGGCAGCAAGTCCTTAAATACTCTTTCAAATAGTTCGGCAGCAAAGGTGAGAAATCGATTCGATATTGCTTGTTGGCTGATACTCGTTGGATTACACCATAAAAATCCTTCTCTGGCTAACAGCCTAGTTAATTCTGTCACCCCTGGAACATCTCTCCACAGTAAAGTTAACACCGCAGCTACCATCAAGGGCAAATTCAGGATTCTGTCTCTAAGTCCTAATTGACGATAGTAATTTTCTTGATTGGTAATTGCTGGTGTTAGTAATGCTTCGAGTTGATTGGCTATCACCTCATCTTCCATCATTGGACGTTGAGTTTTTTTAGCATGGTCGCGGTTGAGTTTCTTACTCTTGCTCATAGAAAAACTTAATCGCTCAATTGCTTGTCATTTCTCAGCTTCACACGATTCTTTGTTTTTCTTGACTTTCTTCTGATTTCCTTAACTTGTGACCAATGTTGCTGGTACAGGCGGTCAAACCAAGTTTAATTGAACTCAACAGGGTTTAAACAAAACTCATTGGTTAGATGCTGCCTGTGTTGGCAATACTTCAAAACTAGAAGTACTAATCAATCAGCCATTACTAATTAAATGTAGCGGTCACGGCAATAGGCAAGCTATTCACGTTGATAAGTTTGGTTTTCCTAAAAAAAATAAAGCTGGTCAATTAGTTAGAAAATCTGCTCTGATTAAATCAGTTAAAGGTTTTCAGACTGGTGACATTGTTAGAGCAGTAGTTACCAATGGCAAAAAAATCGGCTCTTATCTTGGCAAGGTTGCCGTTCGCTCCAGTGGCTCATTCAATATCAAAACTGTTTCCGAAACGGTTCAAGGTATTAGCTACAAATGTTGTAAACAAGTACATTTAAAAGATGGTTATGTTTATGGTTTCTAACGGACATCTCACGGGCTTGAATCGCATTCAAGCCCCGTGTCCTCATCTTCACGGCAACTAAAGTTGCTCGTATCGTAGTTCCTAAGTGGCTGTCGCTTGGAATTTCCCCAAGCGTTTATACGCCACGTCTGCCACTTAAAATATGGCAGTTTCCTTACTCCCGTATTATTCTCATGACAACTTTTCATCTACTAATGATTTTATTGTCATACATTTTTAAAATATCTTTTTTGAAAATTTATATGTACGTCACTTTTCACATATGAGGGCAAATTGGATATTTTTGTATAATTCGATTCTTAAATTAATGCAATATAAACAAGCTATGCTAGTACTACCTAAAATAGATGTCATCGTCATGTATACTAGGCAAGTTATATTAAAAATAAATCGATTTATATTATCGATTTGAGCAAATCTAATTAAAAATAATGAAAGCAAAAATTGTATTTGAAATGTTACATTAATGAATCTTTGCAAATTGTTATTATAATTAATTTCATATTTAATTAATTTATTTATATCAATATTTTCTTTATTGGTGGCAGGTACTCCGCGGTTTAACAGCGAAACCTGTTGCCACTGCATCTCCGTAGTAATTTTTGGAAATTGAAGTGCGCCGTATACTTGAGAAAGCAAAATATCTTTATAAATAATATTTTTTACACTACGAAGCAGTATACTATTTGGGTGTAATAAATAAGTTAAATAATGTTTGATTTGAGTTAAAATTTTATACAATTTATATCTAATGATAATATAATTTAATGTCGTAATGAATAACTGAATCTCAAGCCAATTAATAAAATTGTATTTAAAGATAATGTAACCTATAGTTATCGTAAGTATTATATTACAAATAATTAATATTATTGTAAATTTATTGACAAGCCTTAATTGATTCTTTAATAATTTTTTCTGAGCTTATCATAATAATTTATCTTTCTTATATTTAATATACTTTCGTTGCTAATACATACGTTTATAATACTAAAATGCCTTTGATTTATAAAACTTCATTCCAAAACAATTAAGTTTTACCGATTCACCCTCTTCGCGCACACAGTAACGATGACACAAAGGCGAATTCATTCTTTTATATGTGAGATGGTATCTGCTATATCCATCATCATTATCGCGATCTAGAAGAGATGATAGCTGAATAAGGATGGTTGTGTTATTCATACAACAATCTATCGTTTGGTTATGGCTTATGCCCCAAAACTTAATCAACGATGTCGTCCACATCTTGGACAAATCAATGATTCTTGGAAGATAAGAATATTTTAGATATTTCATTTTATGACGGGCTTGATAATTAGGTTGTAAATAATTTTATTTTTTTTACCATGTCTTTAAACTTATTAATAGTTGAATCTCCCAAAAAAGCAAAAACTATTCAAAAATTTCTACCTAAAAATTGGGTTGTTAAAGCTAGTTATGGTCATTTTAGGGAATTGGCGAAAGATGGCGAAAACAAATTGGGTTTTGAGATAGTGGGCAATCGGGTAATTTGTCGTTATGTTCCAATTAGCAGTAAAGCGATCGCCAGTTTAAAAGAATTAAAGCAGTTAGCTAAGACAGCATCAAAAGTCGTATTAGCGACTGACCCAGATCGAGAAGGAGAAGCAATATCGTTCCATCTGCTAGAAGAGTTAAAACCAAAAAACTATCAAAGAATAACCTATAGCGAGATAACTGAAAAAGCGATTAATAATGCGATCGCTAATCCCAGACAATTAGATGATAATTTGGTAGGGTCTGCAATAGCTCGTAGTTGCCTCGATAAAAAAGTTGGATACACGCTTTCTCCACTACTTTGGTCGCTTAATATAGGAGCAAAAAGTACGGGTCGCGTTCAAGCTCCAACTTTGCATATAATTTGCACTAGGGAAAAGCAAATCCAAGAATTCAAATCTGAACCTTATTGGACTGTTTGGGTCGATTATGCTGAAGGTTTTAGAGCTTATTATCATGCGATCGAGTCTACCGAACAGGAAATTGAAAAGCAGAGAGATGACACCGAAGCAACAGAGGAACAAAAAGTAGAAACTACTAGAGTAGGAACAGAAGCAGAAGCACAAAGATTGCTAGAAATAACTCGTTCTAATCCCCATAAAATTATTACTCTAAAAACCTTTACCCAAAACAAAAATCCTCCACCACCTTTTACGACTTCGAGTTTACAGCAAGCAGCAGGAGCAAGACTCAAGTTTAATCCTGAAAAAACAATGCAAATCGCTCAACATTTGTTTGAAGCAGGATCGATTACTTATCATAGAACAGATGCTTATTATCTTTCCGACGATTTCGTGACAGCAGCCAGAAAATATCTTCTTCAAAAAGATCCTCGAAACTTACCAGATAAACCACCTCAATTTAAAAGCAAAAAAAATGCCCAATTCGCTCATGAAGCGATTCGTCCGACTGATTTGACCAAACCTTCGGCTGTACTTAAAGAAGAATTAGATTCAGATCACTTTGCTCTTTATGAACTCATCTGGCGTAGAGCGATCGCTTCTCAATGTAATCCTGCTCAAATCGAAAAAACTAAAATTATTAGCCAATCGGGTTCAGCTTTGTGGCTAGCAAGAGGTCAAGTCATCCAATTTTTGGGCTATGGTCGTTATTGGAAAGATTTTGGAGACAATAACAACCTTCCGCAAATGAGAAGAGGAGAACAACTTCAGCTTCTTCAAGCTGATAGCAATCGCAAAATGACTGATCCTCCGCCACGTTATTCAGAGGCAAAATTGGTGCAAATTATGGAGCGAGTTGGCATCGGTCGTCCCAGTACTTACAGTTCGACGGTTAAAACTTTACAACAAAGAGATTACGTTAAAGTACTCAAAGGTAAACTCGTGGCTACAGAATTAGGTTTAGCGGTCGATCTTTTTCAAACTAAAACTTTTCCTCAATTAGTAGAAAGTAATTTTACGGCAGAAATGGAAACATCCCTTGACGCGATCGCTCAGGGTGATTTAGAGTGGCAGCAATATTTTATTAATTGGAGTAAAAATAGTTTTGACCCTGCTCTAGAAAAAGCTCATTCGGTTGCAGCAAGCGAAAGCAGAAATAACGTTAAACCACATTACGAAGTTTCATCTTCATACTCCAAAAAAGCACAAATTTCTTCAAAAACCCGCAAATCTTCACCTAAAAAACCAAAAGCAGCAACGAAAGCCAAATCTTCTCCTACTACTCTGCTTGATAAAAATTGTCCCGTTTGCCATTCGCCCCTCGCAGAAAAGTCCTACACAAAAAATGGGGAAACCAAAAAAATGCTGGTTTGTTCTAGTAATAATGGCGATCTTACCCACAAAGATATTGTTTATTTTTGGACCTCAAGAAATCAGTGGTGGAGTCCAAAGCTTGGAGAGCTTGAGTTTTAATGGCAAAAACCAGCAATTAAAACCCCTTTCTCAATTCAAATGACGCAATTAAAATGGCATTTGTCGTATAATCTAGATAGTAAATATCTTTTGCTATTTTATGTATTCAATTATTTCTCAAACACTTCATGCAGAGCGTCCTCTCGAATCGATATTTGATTTAGTTGATTTGGCACGGGAAGGTTTAACGGCAGCCTCTATTCATTTTTTAATTGAGGCTTTAGAAATATCTGTCGATGAGATGGTAGCTTTATTACCTATATCAAGAAGAACCTTAGAACGTTATGAGGTAACTCAAAAGTTGTCCCCAGAATTGTCAGATCGTTTAATTCAAATTGCTAGAGTTTATTCAAGAATTCTCGATATTTGGGGCGATCGTGATTTAGCATTACGCTGGTTAAAATCTCCTTGCAAGGCATTTGGCGGTGTTATCCCCTTATCTTATTTAAATCTTGGTAGCGGTTTTGAAATTGTAATTGATGAACTCGGACGCATAGAATATGGAGTTTATTCTTAGATGGTTTTGCTATATCGCATTAGCAAAGCTAAATATGCCACAGACTTATCGGGAGAAGGAGCGAGATTATTCGGCGGTCGTTGGAATTTAAAGGGAACACCCGTCATTTACACCTCTGATTCTACTGCCCTAGCTACTTTAGAAACGTTGGTACATTTTTCTCTAGAATTAGTTCCTCAAGATTTCTCTATAGTGACTCTTAATTTGCCTGACGAATTGTCAACTTATGAACTAAATTTTCAGGATTTACCTAATAAATGGTGGGTCAATCCTGCTCCTTCTAAACTCGCTCGAGTAGGACAAAAGTGGTTTGAAAAAAATCTAGAGATAGCTCTGGTTGTTCCCTCATTTGTTATTCCTGCTTCAGAAGGGCGTAACTATATTCTCAATCCAAAACACCCAGATTTTTCCAAAATTGAGATTGTTAGTGTAACAAAATATATCTACGATTCTCGCTTTTTTAGTTAATATTCTCAATAACTAAACACTTATTATGAGTGATTTAAGTTAATTGCTGAGAATTAACCGCACAAATACCTCAATTTGGCGGAAATAGAAGGTTCGTGCGGTGAATGTTTTTATGTCCTAAATAATCCTGAATTGCTCTGGTATCGTGACCTTGAGCAGCAAGATAATAACCGCACGCATGACGAAGCTGATGAGGATGAACCTCAAAGGGAATACCCGCACTTTTTCCTGCCCTAGCTACAATGTGGCGGATAGAACGAGTTGAGAGGGGAGCTTGGCGTTCGGAAACAAATACATAACTCGTATCGGTATAATCTCTTTGAATTTGGCGTAAAGCTCTTATTTCGGGAGAACGCAAGGGATGAATGCTATCGTGACCGTGTTTGACTCGATGGACTTCAATGTAACCATCTGCAAAATCTATTTGCGTCCATTTGAGTGCTACTAATTCTGCCGTTCTTAATCCGTGACGAAACATTAGTAAAATAATTGCTCCATCCCTGACACCGTGACGACCTATTTTTTTGGCAGCCCGAATCATCGCTTTAATTTCTGAGGCTCGCAGGTATTCTCTATTTCTTGTCGATGGTTTTTTCGGTGGAGGGGAAGGAGAGGAAAATAACTTTGCCGAAAAGAGAAGTTGGGCTGTGATTTGTAGCATGGGTCAAATCCTCATGCAGGTGTTTATACTCTCATGATACTTTGCCTAAAAGGAATCAAACTAGGCAAAGTATCGATTTGTATTTCTTATCAATTAGACCAAAAAATGGTATAAAAAAATACATTTTTTTTGAGGCTGCACTTCGTCGCACGAACCTTCTATTTCCGCCAATTTGGAGTTGGGATCAAAGTATCGGCGCAAAGCGGTTCTTTATCTGTTTATCAAGTTAAATGCCCTTAAAATATTTTCTGCCAGGCTTCCTCTTCGCTTTGGGCATAAATACAATATCTCTGTCTAACGGTTAAGTCAAAACGTAATTCTGAGATTGCCCAACGGGTGACGACGAACAGTCGGGCAGAAACTCGAACAGTACGCAGGCTGCGGAGATGCAGTGGCAATCATAGTTAATATTATAAGTATATTTGTATTTAGTTATCATACTTCGTCTTTTCCTTCTGGGAGTACCAATGACTGCAAAGCAGTCAAAGTTTAATCTAGTTATTAGCTAATAATTAAACAAGGGCGATCGCTTTGTCTGTTATAACAAAGCACGCTAGGCGCGATCGCTATTTACTTGTCTTTTTAAATAAATTAACTTAAAATAAAAAAGTAATTAAAAAGCAAAAAAAGTGGAGTACGATGTTCTTTTAAAGAATGCTATAGCATCTGGTAAAACCCAATGGGTAAGGGATTTACTAGAAAATAGTCTTTGTGAATTAGATTCTCCTAACATTAATTATCAAGATTGGTTTACAAAAGCAATTAGAGTAATGGAAGAAAGGGGATTAATTGAACCTAGCCAGCAAAAAAATTATCTAACAAATATTAGAGGGGCAATTAAACTATTAAATCCTAATCATCCAGCCTTAGCAGTAATTAGATTTAATAAAGAAACATGGATAGGTATTAATAATAAAGATAATGATCGAATTGCACAAAGAATAACTAAACTACTCACTAATCCAGAAGCGATTGTTAATAAAGCCATTTCGCTAATATCTAGCCATTTGTGGACAAATATAGCAGCAGGGTTAGCGGTACTTACAGGTCGGCGTATATCAGAAATACTCAAATCAGGAAAATTTGAGTATAAAACTAAATATAGTTTAATTTTTTCAGGTGCATTAAAAAGAAGAAATGAAAGTGTAGAATGTATATTTGAAATACCCACATTAGCACAAGCGGATATAATTCTTGAAGCTATAGCAAGGTTAAAGCAAGAATTAAATCATGAAGTAGAAAATTTATCTTTAAAAGAAGTCAATATTAAATATAGTAGGGCAGTATCAAAACAATGTGATATTGAATTTGTAGGCTTAGTTCCTCCAAGATATGAGAAAGATAATTTATATACTCATCTATTTCGCGCCATTTATGCAACGATCGCAACTCATTGGTATTGTCCAGTAACTATTCCAGAAATTGAATATCGAGCAGCTATTTGTGGACATTATCAAATTTTAGATGAAAAAAATCCAGAGCTTAGGCGTTCTCTAGCTGCTTCACGTAACTATTTTGACTATAAAATCGCTGACGAAACAGGCAACATAGACGGTAGATTAGGCATAAAACTAAATATGCCTGGAGTAAAAGTAATCGAGCAATTCAGTTATGCGATCGCTCAAAAAGAAGAAAGTACTTCAGAAAAGCAGGGATGTGACGCGACCCTTACTTTGCCAAGACAAGATTTTCCATCATCCTGTACTAGTGCAAATAGTATAAACGAGCAGATGCAGCCCGAATCTATATCTTTAGTGAATAATTCTCAGAATAAAAAATATAATATGATTCAACATACTCAACAAATTCCATCATTTCTTATACCTAGATTAGAGATTATAGCTAAAAAACTAGATTTGTCTGAAACTGAAGCAATTCAAATCATGTTTAATTGGATGGAAATGGGATTAGCTTTGACCAAAGTTCTAGAAATAGAAGAATTTAACCCTCATTTCTTATATAACAATATTGAACAAATGAAAAGTGAACTAAATTTTCTGCGAATCTCTGAAAGTGACCAACGGTCAAACGGTGGGCGTAAATCTGATGGAACATCAGATTTTACGCAGCCCACGGCTACGCGCGCACATTCTGAGGCAACCTCAGAATTGCGTTTTGATAAAACATCTTTTAAGCATCAAAATGAAATATTAAAATCTCAACAGACTCCACAATTTAATGGTAATAGTGTTGAAGATTTATGTACTTCTGTCAAAGTGCTATCGGAATTGTTATCACAGCAATTAGGATTAGGGAGGCATTCAGGCATAATAAGCCAGGGGAAAGACCATAAGCCATCTGAGCGTTGGTCACAAAAATCCAAATCTGTATTTACAGAAAAAGAACAGATATTACCACCAAGCACAAGGCAGGAGATAAATAATGATCACAATGATTCTGTTTTTTTAGAAGAGAATAATGCGAATATTAATGCAACCTCATCCGTAGTTGCGTCACCTGCTCCTATTAAAAAGAATAAGAAAGAAGAAACTGTTCATCAAGCTATAGATGCAGTGATGGAATACAATAATAAAGAAGGTCGAGTTCACCACGATAAATGGTTTATTAATGTATCTTCTTTACGCAGTCTTACAGGAAGAGGGGATAAACTTATTGGTCGTGTCCTTCAACAAAGGCAAGCAGAAGTAGAGCAACATAATGAACTACATAATTTAACATCTAGACATAATTGTCGGGGTCGGTTTTCACCATCAATTCAAGATGTAATTTCTTTTTAAAATAAAGATAAAGTGTGTAAAGACGCACCTTATCTAAAGCAAAGGCTTCCTACTATCTGGACAAATAGCTATTTTGGTGCGGTTCGTTTCTAGGTGAATTTATAGCCTAGAGTCCTTACTGCGCGTTGGTTATAGACAATGAAAAAAAGTAAGGGTAACTTCGGTTTAGAGGGAGTTGAATTCTCCCACATTAATGGATGATAGTATGCCAGACCTATCCACATGGAGAATGAGAAAACATTCAAAGTAAAGCTGGAAATAGGACGGCGCGACTTGAACTGGTCGTATAGAACGGAGAGCGTACTCTCTTAAGGGATTAACACCCCTTACCTTCATGTAAAACACTCTACAAAGAGTGCGGTCACACCCAGGTAGGTAACGAAAACGGTTGAATGCAGACCACAAAACTAACCCTAACTACCAGCCTAAAAAGTGGTCTGGGAGCAAGAAGGAGTTTCTATAAGCGACCTAATAGTTTACTACAAAAGACTATTGAAGTGTTAGAAACATCTAAAGGATATATAGCATCGAAGTATATTTCAGTTTTAACAAATAACAAAACTGGTAAATTAATTCAAGAAGTTTATTATATAGATAAGCATAATAAAATTGGAGAATTATATATATTAAATTCTCGTAAAATGTATCTATCGAAAAATCCAAATCTAGATTCTGAATCAAATATAATGCTCGAATTTAAAAATATTGAGTTAATGTAAATAAACACATATTTAATTAATTTAAGCATATCTATTACGTATTAGGAGCAATATAACTACAGATTTATTTCGACAAAATTGAAATCTTACCAAATATTCATAACTTTTTCATTTGAGAACACTTGTGACCATATAGCAGCTAATTCACCTAAAGAGCTAAACACGAACCAAGCACTAAGAGAATAGAATGCAAATATTATTGCTTGAGGGGATACATACTTAATTATATTTTTAAACATATTAAATAGCTGGGGTGTAATCCTTTGGAAGTTGACTCATTTGCTTTTGGAATAATTGAACAGGTGGAGATGCAAAACGAGAACGATCTTCACCTTGCACTGGTCTAGCATAATCGGCATTACGTCTAATTTTTGCCAAAGCATCACTAATAATGCGATCGCTAACAGCAGGTTTAAATTTTGCTCTTTCTTTAATTAAATATTCAATTAAAATTTCCACTGTTAGTTCAGTATGAAGATTTAGATAAAATATTTCGTCATGAGTTCTACGAACTGCTAAAGACAATTCAGAAGGGGAGCAAGATCTATAGTGAGAAAATATTCTATACCAATCCTCATCACTAAATAAAGGATGAAAACCAGGAAAATGATAATCTATATGAATTTTTAAAATCTCCCACATTGTACCATTGTGCAGATTAAGATCAAAGAACCAAATGTATTCAAATCTTCTAATTAGTTCTGGAGGTAACATATCTATTCTATTAATGGTCGCTATCATAATTGAGGGAGAAGTATGATCCTGCATCCATGAAAGTAAATAACCTGCCATTTTTGCCATAACACCACCAGATTCTTCGCTATTCCAGCCAAAAAAAGCTTTTTCAAATTCATCAAAAAAAATGATACAAGCTCCAATACTATCTACAAGTTGAAATACTAAATCAAGATTTTGAAGAGATTCTTGTAAAGTTGACGATACAAGTTCATTCCAATCACAAGATATTAATGGAACTTTAAGAATTTTACTGAGCATTTTCGCTGTTAAAGATTTACCAGTTCCAGGCAACCCCCAAAGCAAGCATCCTTTCGGTGGTCTTAACCCCCTATCCATTGCTGAGGGTAAAAACAACTTTTTTATTTTGTTAAGATCTCGCATCAACAAATCCAAACCACCAATCGACTTTACATCAGGTTCTGGTGTAATTCTTAATCCTTTAGCTGCAAGTTTGGCTGTTTTATAAGATAAAATATCATCAATACAAGCATTTTTCTTGGCAAGTGATTCAACTTCTCCTAAAGATAAACCTACATAATCTGTATAATTAATTGAAGAGTAATTTTCTCTTTCCAAGAATGACCGTATTATTAAAGCATTCGGCAATTTGAGCTTCACTTTAGGAACTATAGAATTTAAACTATCAGCAATTTTGATCAAATGTCCCGTCAACAATATTTTGTTGTTTAATTCAAAATCAAAGTGTAAATTTTCAAGCTTGGATGCTAATGATTTACCTGAACAAACTTCCTGTACACCTCCTAAAATTAAAAAACCATTCAAACTATAAATTAATTCTAAAGCTTCCTCTTGACAATTAATAATATATTCATTTAATGAATGTAATCTTCCATCTATTGATAACTGCTGCAAATATGTACATCCTTGATTCCAAAAATATATATTATTACCATTGTAATATTGAGCTATTTCCTTAAAAATTATAGAGCGATCACAGGTAAAAAATTCAATAGCAACAATTTTATTGGTATCTATTACTTTCCAGTCAATAATATTTAAGCTATCCATCATGATTTCAAATCTTTATTTCAGATGGGATGTGATCAACTTCTGTATTCAAAATTGAATTGCAATTAATGTTAGTATTGTAATATTTTTGACGAATTATATAGGGGGTAAGATTTTTAATTTTATATTGAGCTTGAGTTAATTTATCTGAAAATAATTTTAGAGATCTATAATAAGCAGAACTTAATGTCTCTAAATCGGGGTCGATATTATGCCAATCTATGGGTTCTACAAGTTCAGATAAGAAAATCAGGTTAAGTACAATATTATTTAATTTCCTACCTGAAGTGTGTTTAAGCCTATCTATAACTTTACCACATAATGTATTTCGGTTATACCTAATATATAGTACCCCTATTTCCTTTTTATTTTCATTGTTAATAACTTTCGATTTTTTTTTCATCTAAATTAATTCATAAATTATTGGATGTGCTGGCAGAGCTTACTAAAGCTAACAGATTGCTTGCTTAAAAGTGACCTTTTTCAAACTTGAATATTGAAGATACTAAGATTATTTGTTTTGACGAATCATAATGCTAGCATTAACAGTTATCTTATTACGAAATTTAGATTTTAAACCAAATATCCTAATAAGATAAGTATTTTGTAAAGAATAATTACAAAAAATCAATTTTGCTTTGCTAGCAAAAACCAGCATTAGCTAGCTAAAATAAACTATTACAATATAAAAGTAAACATAATACAAATATTTTTTATTTAAATAAACCAGTTATATACATAGATCCCAAGTATTTTTAGATAAAGTTTAAAAATAAATAAAATATAAAAATTGCTAGCAAATGAAAGGAGTTAAGCAACTTGTATCTAAAATTTAGACAAGGTAAAAGTTAAATAGGCATAAAAATCCAAATTTCAAAACTGGATATTTTTGCAAGTTGTAAGTCATTCTTTATGCTCCCCATGCGTCAACGTAGGAGTATTTATAAATAAGAAATGATTCTAGATTTTCGCCCTCACGGGAGTACTCTGGAGGTATGTTAAATGGAGAATGCAATTGCTAATGTTATTTTCTGCCCAGACAAAGTATTCAATATATTGGATGCCTACATTACTTTAGTCCAAACTCTCGATAATGTGCCAGTTTTAAATCCAAGAAAAATAATGTCGAGAACACTGGGTTTAATATCTCTTTGTGAAAAACTAGGTCAAAAAGAGATTGAAATTATCAAAGATGGATTAGTTTTATATAAAGCAGAGAAAACAACTGATTGGCAAGTTTTTGAGTTTAATCTTAATGATCAACAAGTCTTAGCTATAGAAAGTCTACCTCAGACTAAAGAACAAGTTTTAATTGAATTCTATGGGCGCAAACTAACTCATAAACTAAAAAAGGTTTTCCAGTCTAAAAACTATCCTGTCAATAAACATATCAGCCTTAATCATGCTCAAGTTCCTTACAGTTTCTGGATTGATAGTAAGTCAACGTCTAGCGAAATATTTTTCGTAGGAATTAATACTGAAGATAATGTTGTTTTTGAATCTTCTTTGAACAAGAGCAAACAAGTAAAAGTTATCAAAAATTACTTATCACTTGAACATATTAATCAACTATCTTCCTTTGATCCCTAAAAACAATGCTTACTACAGATTGAAAACTAGTATATTTCATAATAGTTAGAAATCATACAAATCCCTTTTGGATACTCCGTCGTTATATAGTGAAGCCTTCTTACAAAGTTTGCTCAATAGGGCTTTCCTCGCAACGCAACTTCGCGCTACTTCCAAAATTCATAAGTTTGCAATGAGCCTGTGGGGCTATGCTACGTAATCGCACCGCATTAACTATAAAGCAATTACCAATTCAATGATCAAAAGTCAAATACTCTGCCTTTGCGTTAAGCGTATAACACCCTAACGTTCTAACTTAAGGTCTTAATTCACCATTCTTTACCCATAAAATTATGCTCATGATAAACTTACCATCCATATTAACTGTTGAACAAAAAAAACTTAAATTAGGTTCAATTGCTCTTACTAATATTCAATCTTTAGTTATTACTGCAACTTTCTTAATTTATTACTACTATCAAAATAGCCAAATACAAGATATTTTACAGTTAATAACTAATATGTTATTTATTGTAGGTGGAATAATACTTTCATTTCTATTTTTTCAAAAAAAACTACCTAACTTAAAAAAGTGGCATTTACTAGTGATATTTTCAGTTTTTGCTGCTGTATTTAGCTATGAAACAACTTCCCATGCTCAAATTTTAGAGCAAATTGATAATGCCATTGGAGATGTTGGTACAGCAGCAGGAAGTAGTTTTTCTACTACTGTTCTAGAAGCAATAATTGATTTAATTAGAATTGCCATATTTATTGTAGTTGGTGCAGCAGTTATTGCAGCGATCGCATTCGGGGTAACACAGGGTCAGTGGCAAGCACCACTATTAGTAGTAGGAACTGTTGCTGGAATTGGTTTGTTTTTAGAAATTATGGGGGAGGTAGTCTTCGGCTAGCCTAACAATTGTCTGTTTACATTTGTAAACAGATAATACTCAATATTTGTTATTCATCAAAAAACAATTGACCGTGTTGGTGCATAAGCCTGTCTGGATAAATGAAACATCAAAATTTTGAGCGTGAGATTTTAGCAGAGCAAATAGTTACTATTAGTGCTTTAGGAGAAAAATCAAAAGTAGCTATAATCCCTAAAGAGTATATCTTACCCTGGCTTATAATTGTCATTGTTTGTATTATATTGTATAAATTTTTGCAATTGTTCTTCAATTTTGGTTATTTTTGGATTGTACTTGCTATATTTTGGCTTTGCGCTTCCTGGTCTTTAATAGCGGGTCGAAAAAGCCACGATTTTACAGATGAATTTTACTCTTTGCCTTTAGATAATTGGATCGATCTACCTCACAGCTTTATCCCTGCTACAGATAAAATGTTTATTAAATCAGCTACTTTAAAATTTAAACCAGTTAAACAGGTAGACCGCTCACTTCAAGTACATAAATATATACCCTTTCAAAATGAGTCGGAACTACACGGAAACATCGGTATTAATATAGGGAATCAATCTTTTGTTAGTTTCTTACGCTGCAACCCGAAAACTTTGAAATGGTCTGCTTCTGTTCCTTTTAATTTGATTGGTTTACATCCTCAGTTAACAGACTCAGATATCATTAATCAATCAAATGCTATTAGTAATGCCCTGCAAGACATACCACAAGGTGAATCTATTTGCTTTATGTTCGGTTGCCGTTCTAAATTTAGTAAAAGAAATCGCCAATTGTCCGAATTAATAAATGAAAAATTTCCGATTATGGGGATAATACTTGAATCTGAAAAATTAAAAACAGAAGAAATAACCAGAAGAGGATTAAGACAAGAATGGCATCATTACGTAATGATTAACTGGAGTGAAAGAAATCAAGATCTCCGTCAAAATTTAGATACTATTTCCATCATTATTAATTTCTGTAAAAATGTGTTTAGTGACCATTTTCGTAGTTTATTAGGTACAGAAAATAGCTATTGGAAAAACATTTACGTAAAACTTGGAAGGGATATATACAATAATTCCTTTTTACCGTGGAAAATTCGTTTAGAATCTAAAGGTAAACTTCTTTTATCTAGTTTAGATCATTCTTCAGCTTACGAACTTTTAGCAAGTCGATTTAATAATGAGATTGATCGCAATTTAGAGTATGATATTCCGCAAAAAATTAATGTATCTGATGTTTCTGGCAAACTTAAACATTGTGTAATTGTAGAGAATCCTGTTCATCAAAAAGATTTATTATCTAAATTAATCGAAGGAGATGAAGGAATATCCAACTGTCCTAATCATGATAAAAGAAGAGATATTATTAGAGTTCGTAATGATTTAATTGCTATTCTAAAAATGGTTGTTCCACCTTCAAAAGTTCCATTCGGAGAGCAACTATTTTGGGTATGGAACAGGATGAAAGAAATCGAAGTTAGAGATACTGATGTATTTGTTGAGATAACACCAGGAGATAAAGAGCAAAGTCGCACTAATTTAACTAGATTGGTACGACAAAGTACATATGCCAATAGGTATGCAGCAAAAAAAGGTAATGTCATAGACGTTGAGGCATCAAATTTAAGCGAAGAGGCAATTGAGGCACAAAAAAGATTGAGATCGGGGACTCAACCATTAATAGTATCTTTTACAATTCATGTTTATCGACAAAATGATATTGAATTGGATATCGCTTGTGAAAGGCTAATTCAACTTTTCGCTCCAGCTAAATTAATTCGTGAAGATAAAGTATGCTGGAAAAGGTGGTTAGAGAGTCTTCCGATTAATAATCAGAAAATTCAAACATCCACAGAAATGTTTAGTGAAGCTAGGATGACAAGCCTTGATACATTAAGTGTTCGCTCCTTACTTACTTTGATTCGACCTAGAGACATTCATTCTTCTGGAGTTGAATTTATTTATACCGAAGGTGGGTACCCAATATATATCAACCTTGTTGAAAAATGTATGCGAGGGATCATTACTGGAACTACTGGATCTGGTAAAACAGTGATGGCTTTTGGTCACATTAAACAGGCTTTGTACAGGGAAGACAGAATTTGCGTTGGTTTCGATATGAGTAACGAAGGTGAAGGAACATTGAAACCAATTGTAGAAATGTTAGGAGATGATGGAGCTTATATTAATTTAGTAGAGCAAAGTATAAATGTTCTTCAGCCTCCAGATTTAAGAAAATATAATCTAAAAGTTCAAAAAAGACGACGTAAAATTTGGCTTGAATCGAGGAAAAAGATACTAACAGCTTTTGCTATCGGGTCTAACGTTAGAAACGATGTTAACCCAGACATAATATCTTCAATTATAACTTTAGCGTTAGAAGCTTTTATTAGTGATATTGATATTGTTCGACGATACAATGCTGCCTTAGAAAATGGCTGGAAGTCACCCCAATGGCAAAAAATGCCAGTTTTGGAAGATTTTTTGTTTTTCTGTACA
The DNA here is from genome assembly GCA_002368355.1 of Chondrocystis sp. NIES-4102. Classification (NCBI taxonomy): domain Bacteria; kingdom Bacillati; phylum Cyanobacteriota; class Cyanophyceae; order Chroococcales; family Chroococcaceae; genus Chondrocystis; species Chondrocystis sp. NIES-4102. The sequence goes on from AP018283.1 coordinate 64,811, forward strand.
AAGGATAAATTAGATATATCTAATTTTGGTGCCCAACAAGCAGAAGCTCTAGATTTAATTGTTACTAATATTAAAGCTAAATTGGCAGATCCTAATATAGGTGAATGTATCTCCAAGCCTTCAACGGTTTCCCCTCACGCTCGATTACAATTTTTCGGTCTTTCAGGATTAAGTGATGACAATAATGCTTACATTTTAAGTTTAGTAGCTCAAGGAGCTTGCTTAAATGCGTCACTTGAGTATGAAAAAAGTTTAGTGGTTATCGATGAATGTCCTGCACTTTTTGCTAAACCAGGTTTCACAGAGTTAGTTGGTATGCAGTTTTCACTTGGTCGTAAAGAAGGAACAAGTGTTCTTTTGATAGGGCAAAATATGGAAGCAATTACTCAATGCCATAATTCTTCTCAAATTATACGTAACACAGATTTTCACTTTATTGGCAGAATTTCTAGTGATGGAATTAAACATTATGCCGATGTACTAGATATTGATCCAAATAACTTACGTCAGAATGCGGGGGATACATTTGGCATTGATCCCAATCTGGGGTGTTCTTACTGGTTGATTAAATATTTGGATAGATGTTGGATTACTTCGTATTACCCATCTAAATATGAGTTAGCAGGGCTTGCTAATTCACCTGATGAAAAAAGAATACGTCAGAAAATTATGCAAAAGTATCCTAATACCCAAAAAGGTAAATGTCTTGCTTTAACAGAATATGCAGCTAATTATTAAAAAAATCAATGTCAATATTAAAAAGTAAAGTAAAGCCAGTAATGAAGCTATGCAAGTGCTTTGTATTAACTACAGCGACATTATTTTCTATAACTGTAAGTTCAGCAAAAAATGTATTCGCTCAAGTACCAATTGAATTGTCTACAGCTGGGTTCAGTGGAGGAACAATAACTTTTCCTAATGAAGATAATACTGATGTAGGAGATATAACTGGAATTGAAGAATTAACAGGGATTTCTGTAGATGATGTAACGGATATAAGTAATATTAGAGACATAGTTGATTTAATTGGAATTGGATCTATTGTTGATTTACTTCCTCCTGCCGTTGCAGAAGTTTTCAGCGATCTAAGTAGAATTGTTGGGGTAGTAGAAACATTTTTATCTGAATTAGGAATTCAAGTTGATATAGGTGATTTGAACTTACCATATATTGAAGAGGCATTAGAATTATTTGAATCTAATAGTGAAATTGATATTGCTAGCGACGTTTTCGGCAGCCAAACAGGAAGCACTGTGATTATCGATGATACTCTTTACAAACAATATTTAAAAGATATAGCAAATAGATTTGCTCAAAATTCTACTCTTAGTAAGGATGGACAAAAAGTTACGGCAGAACAAATAAAAACAAGTCAAACTACATCTGAAATTAGCAATAGGCTGGCTCAAAATAGTAATAGACAAGATGTTTCTCAAAATATTTTGCGTAATATCTCAAATCAGCTTGCTCTGCAACAACAAATTGATAATATGAGTTTTTTCAATTTAAGTGAGGATAAAATAGCGCGATCGCTATTAGTATCTATGCAGGGAGAAAGCTTAGTGGCCCTGGATAAAATAACTATTACTAGAGATAGAGAAACAGCGATCGCACTTAAATCAAGCACTTATTATCAAGGGCTATTATCGATTCCAGCACAGCATTTATTACCTTAATATGAATAATTTGTTAGTAGCTCAAATAGCAACAGGTAACGAACTTAGTTTAAACATTTTAGAAAGATCTCTAGAATTTTATCAACAAACAGGAGAATCCTGGGATCGTATGTGGGATTTAGTTGTTAATCCAACTCAACCTTTGTGGGTCGCAGCTATAGGAATTGGCAAATTTATTTTTGGCTTTTCATTATTTTTTTATACATATATAGTGATAGCTAAAATGGGTACAGTCAGTTCAACTAGAGAACTATTAGATCAAATGCCTCTACCATTATTTGTTTCTTTCATGTTTGCAGGAACAGGGCAATTGCTAGCTACTCTAGTCATAGGGTTGAAAGAAATTTTTCAGTATTTTATAGTTTTGACATTGCAAATTCAAATAGCTGGGATCAGCGTTAATCAAGCGTTGCAAGATATTCAAAGTACGGCGATCGCTAATAATAGAGCAAGAATTATATTCTCCGATTGCTTGTCGCAAACTGGATTACAATTAAATGATTGTATTAATGATCCTATTAAAATTCAGCAAGCTCAAGATTTGTTAAATGGATCAGGAAGAATATTAGGTGGTAATGTGTTAGAAGCAATATTGAGTGCTGTTACTGCCGATGGCAATACAGTGACTGATGCAGCTACTTCTTTTGCTGCTAGTGCTTTATCTACGGTATTTGGAAGTATATGGCTATCTATTGTTCAAGTAATTTTGCTAACTATCCAACACGTTTTTATTAATTCTATAGAAGCAACATCTTTATTAACCGCTATTGCTGCACCTGTATTTTTAGGGTTTTCTTTATTTACTACTAATGCACCAATTTTTTACCTATGGATAAGTTCTTTTATAGGTTTATATTTCGTACAATTAAGTTATGTATTTTTAATTGGTTTTTATAGTGTGGTTGTCTCTCAATTAGATCAAGCAGGTGTTGAAGTGGGTACTATCATTTTAGACCTTGCTTTTTTGTTTTTTGTTTCAATATTTTCTCCGATAATTGCTATTTATATATCGTTAGGAGGTGGAGTAAAACTTTATGATCAAATAGCAAGTAATGTAGAAAAAGCTATTACTTTAATAGTTTCGCAATTGTAAAAAAGCAACTAAATTATGTTAAATAAAGGTAAAAAAACAAATATAATTGAACTCGAAGAAAAAACAGACTTAATTGAATCTAAAGATGGTAATAAAATTATCTTAATATTTTTTATATTAGGAATCTCCTTGTTTGTTTCAATTTTAGGTAATCTCGCTTTAATATATCTATCTGTTAATCTAGGTACAAGAGAGAAAATATTTGTAACTCGCAAAGGTGAAATTGAAATCGCTCAAGAAAAAGATCCTAATTTTCGTGATGAGAAGTTAATTGAAGAAACAGTTTCTAATTGGCTATATTTAACCCACGAATGGGATTCGTCTGTTCCAGGAAGTTCAGTTAAAGATTCAGGTGTTCAACTTGTTTCTAGTAATAACAAATACTTCAAAGTTCCTACAAAAGTTTATTTGGCTTCTTACTTGTTAGAAATTGGGTTTAGAAAACAATATTTAGAAGAATTATCTAAATCAATTCCTTCTACATTTTACAGTGGCAAAGTAGAAAGTAATTTTAAACTTTATTTTATTGGAAATACGGAGCGAATAGATGATTATTTATATAAAACAGATGTAATATTTACTAGGACAGATGTAGAAGAGAATGTTGAAATAGCTGAAACTCAAATAAATCAAACAATATATTTGCAAGCGACAAAACCTTATCGTTTAATGCTTGGAAAAGAAGATCCTAGTATTTATAGAAAACAACTTAATCAACTTTTAAAAAACGGCTTAATTATATATAAAGTTTCTCCAAATATTTCCAAGTCATAAATAACATATCATGAAATAATGAATAATATTACCACTGATAATAATTATCTAAATTTTGATGAATCAGAAAATATTGAATCGAATCAATCTAAGTCAACATCAAAGGATACTCAAATTAGTGAAGAAAATCAATTTACTATAACAGATTTTGCAATTTTAGCCAGGAAAGCAAGTGGGCGTAATTATAATCATTCTTCTAATTTACTCGATCCTCAAGATAATGAGGATGGGAAGGAGCAATTTAATTCAGAGAAGGAAGAAGATGAGAATTTATCGCCTTCTTTACAGAAAATAAATCTTCGCAAACCATATTTTAAGATTATCGTAGGAATCGCTATCACTAGTATTGTGGCTTTTTCTCTACTTTTCATGCGATATAGTTGGTCTAAAGTCATGAATGCAGGTAAAAATATAGAACAGACTGAAAACAAATTTTCTATTGATCCACGTAAACAAGAAATTGATAAATTAAAAGCTGAATTAGCATTAATAGAACAAAGTAAACAACCTATTAAACCCGAACCTGAACCTGAGCCTCAACCTCAACCTGAACCCGAATCTCAACCTGAGCCTCAACCTGAGCCTCAACCTGAGCCTCAACCTCAACCTGAACCTGAACAAATCAATCCTTACGAAAGATGGCAAACTTTAGCTCTGTCTGGAACTATGGGAGACTCTAGCAATATTCAACAATTAAATAAAAATAAAAATTCTAATTTAAAGAATATTTCTCAATTGCCAGGCACTTTAATTGCTAGTAACGATTTGAATCGTTTAGCTTTAAAACAATTGTCTAATCGTAATAAAACACGTTCACATTCAAAACTAAATTATGTAAACGCACTTACGCCTGGTATTAAAATCCATGAAGACGCTCAGAATATAATTATTAATGGATTAGGAGGCTATAAACGTTCTAATTTAGAACCTGTAGTAAAATCTCAACCATTAGCAGTTACATCAATAGTTAAAGCAGAATTAGTTACTCCCATTATTTGGACTGGAAACTCAGATCCACAAGAAATAAGAGGAAAAATTATATTATCTGAACCTCTTTTATTAGAAAACGGCAGCGTAGGCTTACCTATAAACTCTTCCTTAATAGTCGAAGTTTCTGATTGGTATAGCGGTTTTGCTTCTTTAAATATAATTAGTATCTCTTATAAAAATAATCAGGGTAAACTTATACAACAAAAGATTCCATCTAAAAGTTTATTAGTTAAAGACAAAAATTATGAACCCATAAAATTTAAAGAAAAATCTGGTAATGATTCTAATTTTTTAGATAAAGTATTTGAACAGGCAGTAGATACATTACCTATTCCTAATGACGTTGGTCGAGTCTTAAATGGAACAATTAATGACTCCAATTCAAATAGTTCAAGAAATACTATATTGCATATAGAAGCAAATCAAGAAGTTTTAGTCTACGTAAATAAGTCAATCAACATTAAAGAATAACATGGTAAAATTAAATTTTAATAGTGCAGTACTTGTTGGTGCAGGTACATTAATTACTACACCTGCTTATGCTGACATCAATATCGTAGATGTTCAAGCACAAAAATCACCAACTATTATCGAAATTATACCAGGAAAAACAACAGCTATAAATTTTAAGAATCAAGAAATAATATCTTATTTAAAACTTAGTGATAAATCAAAAACAGTATATTCTACTAATGCCCCTATAGAATCAGGACAGGCTAAATCTGTTTTTTTTACTGCAATTGAAAAGCTAACTTTTCCTGGTGAAATTACGACATCAACCCCTAATTTATTTATAGTATCGTTAGATCCCCAGGGTAGGCAGAGAGAATATGAATTTGTTATCAAGCAAAAATTGATCGGGGAAAAACTAAATAACAATAAAATTAATATTATTTCTTTACCTACTACTCCCCCAAAACCTGCTTTAAATATTAAAACAGATTTAGGGGAAGCAACTGCCGATGATATTCGAGCAGGATTAACTTATAAATTAAAGAATGGGGAATTAGGTAATAATAGTGCTACAGCTTTATTAGTTGCTGAAGCGATCGCTATATCTCTCAACGAAAATAGACCAATGTTATCTATTGCCAAAGATCTGCAAATATCATTGGCTTTATTGTCTGAACTAGGACGCACTGGATTAATTCAAAAAGCTAAATATCAATTTAAGCAAGCTCCTACTCCCTCATCGTTAAATCAAGCCAGACAATTAATAATGGAAGAAAGTAATAATAGCATTATTACTTCATTAGGTGTTGCAACATTACAAGATATAGAATTTGGAATGGATGTTATGAAGCAAAAAGGGTTGATCAAAGATAATGATGCTTTAACTGTAACGACTATTATTAGGCAAATTAAAAATTATGAAACCACTTTAAATCGTGCAGGGGAAAATCCTAAAATTAGAGATCTATTATCTGAAGTTGGTCGTTTAGGTTTAGCTTTTGAAGCTCGGCAGAGAATCTTAGGAAGTTTAAATTAAATGATCCTATTCAAAATTAACCTTAATTTATGGTTATTAACTTACTTTTTAATTTTGGGTTATATTCATATTTTTAACAATTAATATTTTTTTATACAAAAGGGTGTGAACCGAAAATTAAAATGATGCTTCTCGTAATAACCATATCTTGAATATTTCTTGTCGATGATCATCGTATAAATTACAACCTGAGTAAATTCTCTGCTTTGACAGACGATCACCTGACCAACCTTTAAAATTTAGTTTTAGACCAAGTTTTTTTAAAATTCTCTGTGCCACCGCAATTGCTGTATCCTTTTCAGGATTAATGTTAACTCCTAAAATGGTTTTAATATCAAATCGTAATTTTATTACAAAATCTAACCAAGTTGTTAATGATGATTGAGAAAATGTTGATTCTTCATTAAAAAACTGTTCGATATTAATTATTTGTAAAGCTTTAATTTTCGATAATAATTGTCGTTTATTAATATCAGGTATAAAAGCTTTTCCGTTTCCCTCTTTTTTGATATAGTCCAGAGATTTTTTATCTCTTTGAATTAAATAAATATTGCCAATAGTCAAATAATACTGTAGTTGTAATTTTGCATACCAATTATTATCATCTTTTTCTACTAATTCAGGTGTTATTTTTATCCCATAACGCTGAATTAAATCTCCTTTCCTTTCTGTTAATCGCTCTGACAAATTTTTTGCTTTTTTATTGTGTAAAATTTCTAGTTCTGATTCAGTTGGATCTTCTATTATAGAGACATCTTGACAATATTTTTGATAATTATGTTGAGACGTTTGTTTAATTTCTTGTTCTATAATTGAACTATCTTCATTTTTACTAACGTTGATTAATTTATAGCCATCATCTAATAATTTATTAATAACCTCTTGTCTATAATTATTTTTCCCCATATTAACTATGCAAGCACGCTTTGCCCATGTAATTAATGAAATTGGTGAGAATTTAATGTTTAAATCATCAAATTCTTCAAAACCTGCTTGCTGTAATAAAAAAATATTATTTTTAGTTTGTTGATACTGAGAACATAATAAACTTTTAATTGAGGTAGAACCATTTCCAATTCTATTACTTTTGGCTGTTGTTTTAATCCATATGTGCCTATCAACCTCATCTCTGAGTCGCTCTATTGTCTGACAAACTGCTTCAACAGTTTGAATTCCGTAGGCAATACACCAAACAGAATCAAAATGATTTTTGATATCAATACTTACACCAGTCTCTATAATTGGAGAGCAAATAACTATATCATATGAAGGTAAGATATTATTTAAATTTTCTATACATCCCATAGCTGCGTGTCCTGGTTCTGATACAGATTCAGAATCAATTCGTAAAATTCTTCTATCTGGGAATTTCTTTTTAATTATCGATTCTAAAGTAATACTACCCCACTTAGAGCTAACCTTTTGTCCTGTAGTTTGAACTAAAACTTTTGATCCATTTTTGATATTTTTGAATAAATTAAATATTAATTCACTAGGATCATTTCCAGAATAGTTATATAACTTACGCTTTGTCTTAGACTTGTAAGAATTATCTACTATCCAAATATTAACAGGTACATTAATCAAATTTTTAATATAATCAATAGATATACAAGATAGATCTGCATCACTTAAATATATTTTACCACCTGTAGAAATAACAACTTGAAGTAGTTGTTGAAAATTTTCAATAATTGCTATTCTATTATTTCTACAGGTAGAACTTTCTAGAGCGTGCCAAATTACTTGTTCGCATTCGTCTAAAATAATTATGGCTTCCTCCCAATCCGTTGGATTGAATTTAGCACCTGAATTAGGATGTAGAGAATCAATACAAAGACCATATCCTAGTAAGCCTTTAGTCTGAGAATCTTTGATAGATTCTATATGATCTATACCAAATCTGTCACACAAAGCTTTAGCTAATTGAATGCGGTGAGTTATAATTAATATTGGTTTACCCTCACGAATAAATTTTTGAGTCATTTTAACTAACCACTCGGTTTTACCTGATGCTTTTGGTGATCGTAGTCCGATTATTTGGGCAGATGAAGGGGGAATAATATCTAGACTCAAATAATGTTTATCAATAATTAATGGGTTATATTTAATTAGATCTAATATAAATCCAGCGTTAAATTTAGATAGAGATAAACGTGATTTATAAAGCTCATCAAAACAATTTGTTCCTCTCGTTACTATTAAATCGTCTACTCCCTTTTCTGGATATGTCCAAGTAATTACAGATACCTGACATTTTTGTTTATTAAATAATTCAGCAGTTATTCTAATCGCAGAATGAACATTATCTCTTGTTTTTGCCTTTAAGTCATGATCGAAGCAAAAAATTATCTCTCGATCTGGATGTGCAAATACTTGAAGTTGTGGGATTAATACAGGCAACCCAATTTTATTGTTATAACTATCCTTTTTCTGCCTATAACCACTATAAATTCCAGGTAAAGCGATCACTACATATTCTGCTGTTAAAATTGAGCCTGCTTTTTTCGCTCCTTCCGTAATAATTATAGGTATTTTAGGATTATCTATTATCCATTGCCAGAAACCTATTGCGTTTCCTTCAGTAGTTTGAGTAATATTTTTTGGTAAAGCAACATTATATTTAAGTCCGATGGCTTTCCAAAGATACAAAGGAACAGCTAAGGCAATAACCTCTGTAGGTACATTTTTAGGTGCTTCGTACTTAATAATTTTTTTATTTGCTAATTCAAAAGAAGAATAAGATTTTTTTGTATAACTATAAGGAATATCTGGCTTATATTGACCCCATATACTATTTTCACCTGTTAAAACATCGATTCCTGATACCCACCATCCTCCATTTTCACAGTGACTATACCTATTTAATATACTATCTCTTACTCTTCCTCCATTTCTTCGATCACCTGAATTTAAATTATATAATAGTCGTTCATGAGCCTGATATCCTCTACATGACTTAATATTAAGATTTATTAAATCTTTACTTACTCCCGATTTTTCCCATTCTTGTCGATGTTTAAGCTCAATCATCATCTCTTCTCCAGATTTTTTGATTTATAAAAACTATTTTTTCAACGATGTAGCTAATAACAACGGGTGTGAATTATTATCTAACTTGGGTGGTAGGTGTTCCACAGCCATAATATTACAAAGTACGTGTAATATAGATTGAAAATATAAATAAAAGATAATAATATTTCTTCCTACTCAAATATATTTAAAAAGTATTTTAAGAGATATATATGTAAGAAAACTACTAAAAAAATCTTTTAAGCTGTTTAATAGCTGTAAAAATACCGATGATAATGTCATCGCAGTCAAATAATATATTTATATAATGAGTAATAACTTTACTACAAAGCAGTTTACACTCGTCGAGGTTATTAATATCGAAGCATTCTACTTCGTAACAATGGAGCATCATTAAATTAATTATGTTTCAGCTTATATTTTAATATGCTACACAGATATTTTATCTGCACGTAAAATATAGATAACTTATTTTTATATGTATCTAATGCGATCATTATATGCTTATTTACTATAATAGTCATCTTATAACTATATAACTAAAGATATCTTCCAAATTGAAAGATAGAAAAACATTGTTAATGATTTAAATGATACTTAGATAATAGTATACAGCAAAAGTACAGAATAAGATACTTGAGATAAAATATTATTATCAATAAATAGTTATCTTGTTTGTATAAGCTAGATACAAACCATTTTACGTCTCCAAAAAGTTTGAATTAGGGTAAGCAAAGCGATCTGAAATATTGATAATGAATACTGTATTACATAGGTCTGAGCAATATGGATTAAAGAAAATATTTGAGCAAGTTATAGCGTAGCGGTTGTGATTCGCTTTTAATTAAGCATTTTGTAACTAATTGGTAGTTACGCAAATCACAAATAACTAGCATGGGGGTCTGTGGAACTCCCCAGGTAGAGAAAACCTTTACTTGAAACTTTTATAACGTAATATAATTGCACTACACTTATTATTTATATAATACACAAAATTAGATTAACCAGATTTTATATTCTTCTAAACCTAGTTATTGGTAATCGAAAGGTAAATTCAGTTCCATTATCAGAAGATGAGATCCAAATATCACCTTTGCGAAGATGAAGAATTCTTTTACATAAATAAAGACCGATTCCTTGTCCCCCCCTATATGAGACAAAAGGCTTAAAAACTTCGTTTTTTAAGTTTTCAGGTATACCAATTCCATTATCTTTTACTTTAAATTCGATTAAATTATTTTTACATTGAACTTTTATTTGTATAATTCCTGGTTCTGTATTCTCTTTAGGGGAAACTGCATAAAAAGCATTATCAAGCAAATTGTCAAGAACTATTTCTATGGCAATAGTATCTATAACTACGCTACCTATTGAATTATCAAATTCTTTATATATTTGTACAAAATATTCATAATTATTTTCCTCGATAAAACGTTCAATTATACTTGTCACTAATGATTTTAAATTAACTTTTACTAATGCGTTAGTTTTATTTAAATAACCGTAATTAATAAAAAGTCCTAAGCGAACTCTATATCGCTCAATTTTTTTTGTTTGAATTATAATATTATTATTTCTTTTAAGAATAATTGGAAGTTGTTCTTCAATCTCATTAACAGTTAAAGAGGAGTCTAATAATTTATTTTTAATTTTTATTAATTCTTTTTCAGTACGGTATTGACTTGATTTGATAGAATTTAAAGGATTTCCTAGAGAATGATGTAAATCATTAACATAACATTCTAGTCTAGAAAAATTTTCTTCTTTTATTTTCCAATAATAATAATAATAGAATGATAGACATAATAAATATATATTAACAACTGGTATACCTATAGGAATCCAAACACCTATTCTAAAGCAAAATATGTTTATTATTAGTAAAGCTATAAAAATAACACTACTACAAATAAAAGATTTTAAATATATCTCAATAATATTTAAAAGTGAATTTGATAAATAAATTAAATAACTAATTAATATAGTTAATGATATAATCAAGATTATAATTTCATTATAAATATTAATAGGGTTAATCAGAGGTCTATTATCAAGAGCAGCACTAATAATTGAACTAGCTACTTGGGCAGGTATCTCTAAACCATAAATCCACGGTAAGGTACTCCAACGATTTAAAGCTATATAATGTCTATCTGCTGTCGATGCCGAAACATTTCCAATTATAACAATGCAATTATCAAATAATTGCGAATCTACTTCATCTTTAATAACATCAATTACGGATACTCTTCTGAAAACCTGTTTCGCTTTACGCCAATTAATTAAAAAATGATATCCATATGGATCATTTTTGGGGATGCCTACAAAATTTTTAGTAGGCTTTAAAATTATTGATTTATTATGGTTAAATATTTTAAGAATATTATTTTTTTCTTGTATTCCTTTAGCATTCCATCCTTCAACAGATAGATATTGGAATCCTAAAGCTACTCCAAAATAAGGAATGCCCGCAGGTTTACCAACTTTATTTTGTTCAGGAAATACATATGATCTTCTAATTAAATTATCGTAATCACTTGGAATATCTGAGGCTGCTACAAAATTTTTGTCTTTAAGAATTTTTGGTGCATTAACTAAGGGTTCAATTACTTTTTCAATACCTATTATATTATCTGTTAATTTAAACAAATTTTGTAAATCATTGTAAGCTTTTATATTTACTTCGTCCGTAAATCTTGGTGAAAAAACTGGAAGATCTCGGTATAAATCAAGTCCAATAATTCTAGGCTGCTGTTGAGATATTTTTTTTAACAAAGAAAATAAACTATTATCAGATATAATACTTTCTTTTAAAAAATTAATACTTTCCTCATCCCATTCAACGAGAACAATTCTATCTTCAGTTAATTCTAATGGTTTTATTACAAAGTTTAAATCATATATTAAAGTATTAACATAAGGAGAAATTTTAAAAATACTAACTATAAGTACTAAGATGAAAAAGAATTTTTTTTTAAAACTTTTTTAAAATAATTCATAGTTTAAATATAAAATTTTGTAATCAATATTTGTAAATATTTTAATTAACATATTGAATAATATTACTATTTCACATTGTCAACACGCTCTAATATATAATATAATAGTTTGGCAAATAAATTTAATTATTGATTAAAAACGAAATAATATTCTCTTTCCGAACAATAACTTCTGCTTTCCCAGTATGACCGTAACTCAAAAGTTTTAAATATTTAAAATCATAATTGGAATTTAATCTTATTTCCACATCAAAAACCTGCTCATTATCATTATTAATTTTTGAGGAGGGGGCAATAAAGCTAATTTTACCTGTCAGCACACCAAATTCACGCCAAGGAAAAGCATTTACTTTTATCCTCGCTGGAAGTCCTACTTTTAAAAATGCAGAATCCTTACTTTTTATCTGTCCCCGAAAAACTATATTTGATTCTTCTGGTGCAATATTCATTAGAGGCTGACCTTGTTTAACCATAACTCCAGAATGACTAACAATATTCTCAAAAATTATACCATTTATTGGAGCATGAATAATTTGATCATTTATTTGATAGTTTATAATTTTGATTAAATTCTGTGTTAATTGAATTTCATTAGATAAATTAACAATTTCATTATTAATTTTGTCTACTTCTTGTTGAACTTCAATTATTTTAATTTTAAACTCTTGCTCTAGCACGGTGAGTTGAGACAATTTTTCTACATAAACATATTTTGAAGATTCAAACTCCTTTTTAGCTTGAAATATATTTTGTTTTTCTTGCTCTAATATTTGTCTTGCTTCTAAAACCATTATTTGTGGAAAAATCTCTTTATTCTTAGAATTTGAATATAGTTTATATTTATTTTCTGCAATTTTCAAATTAGTTTCTACCTCTAACAATTCAGATTTTTTAGTTTTAATTAAATTTTGAGATTGTGTTAATTGAGCTTGTTTTTCAGTTAATTTCGATTTAAACTGAATATTAAAATTTAATAGGGATTGTTCTAATCTATCTTTAGATTTTTTTAATTGTACTAATTTTTTATTTTGATTAATTAATTGTGTTTGCTTTTGTGATTTTTCTACAAAATTTAATTTTGAATCTAAAATTAGCAATGGTTGATTTTTTTTAACTTTTTGCCCAGATTTAATTTTAATTGACTTAACTTTTCCTGTAACTGGAGAATCTATAACTCTAATGTTTGCTTCTGGCTCTAATTTACCTTCAATACTACTTACTTTCTCAAATTTAGAAGAAAATAGCCATAATACAAAAGTCAAAATTATAGTCAACATCACATATAGCAACAATCGTAGGTATATTTTGGGCATTCCCTCAAGTTTTTCTTGAGTTACTGTTGTCCAATTTTCAATACATTCGTTTTCTTTCTCCATTTGTAAAGATAGCAGAGAAGAATTAATGTAACCTTTAGATGTTGCAATTATCGCTAATTCTAATTCTTGTAATGAACTTTTCATAATATATCCATCTGCACCTGCATTAATAGCTTTATAAATAAAATTATTATCTTCATTTATACTAGAACTATAAATTAATATTTTTGGTGCTTTATCAATATATTCTTTAATGTCAGCAATTATCTTTATAACATTATATATAGATGCTACGGAATTATTTAAATCGTTTTGATACTTTAAAACCCCTATTTCAGGATTGATTAACACTACATCTGGTAAAACATTATTTAATTTGTAAAGTATTAATTTTCCATTATTTGCTGTACTAATAATATGAATTAATTGGTTATTTAAAAAATATTTATCAATAATAGAACAATTGATTTTACTATCTATTATAAAAACTCTAATTGGTTTTATAGTATTAGACTGATGATTATTATCGAAAACCATATTGATTACGTATGTAAATTCGATTGCTGACTGACTAAATGGTGATAAATTTTTCCATTATTAATTAATTGAGCATGAGTACCACTCTCTACTAACTTTCCATTATCTAAAACTAAAATTAAATCTGCATTTTTAATAGTAGAAAGGCGATGAGCAATAATTAAAGTTGTTTGATTTGCTAAAATGCTACGTAAATTTTTCTGAATTAAGTTTTCTGATTCAGTATCAAGACTACTAGTGGCTTCATCTAAAATTAACAAACTTGGGCTTCTTAATATAGCTCTTGCAATCGCTAATCTTTGCTTTTGTCCTCCAGATAATAATCCTCCTCCTTCTCCAATTTTAGTATTATATTTTAAAGGAAAATTATCAATAAAGCTGGCTGCACAAGCTAATTGACAAGCTGATTCTATTTCTTTCATTGTTGCATTAGGATTAGCAATTAAAAGATTTTCTTGAATTGTTCCTCCAAAAAAAAAGGTATTTTGATCTACAATTCCAACTTGATTTCTTAAAGAACGCAACGAAATGTTTTTGATATTTTGATTATCAATTAATATTTCACCTTGTTGAGGTTGATAAAGCCCCAAAATTAACTTAGATAAAGTAGTTTTTCCTGAACCACTACGACCTACTAAAGCTACAGTTTGTCCTGGTTTGATTTCAAAACTAATATTATCTATAATATTATTTATACTCTTATTACTATATTTAAAATATACCTGATTAAAAATGATGTGACCTTTAAAAGATTTAATATCTATTAAATTTGAGCCACTAATTCCAGTTTCAGGAGTAGATTCTATAACATCACTACAACGTTCAATAGATATTCTGATTTCTTGGAAATTATGCCAAAGTAGATTAAGCCTTTTAACTGGATCTATTACTTGACCAACCAACATATTAAAAGCAATTAGTTGTCCAATTGTAAGTTGATTATGAATTACTTGCCATATACTTAATAATAGTACTGATATAGATATAATTGTTTCACTTAAACTACTAATCAAAGATAATTTTTCTACTGTTATTTGATTTGAAAAATATAACTTGATATATTTATTTAATAAATTTTCCCAATTCCAACGGATAGATTGCTCTATTCCCATTGATTTGATTGTAGAAATTCCTGAGAAAATTTCAATTAAATAAGATTGTTCTTTTGTTCCTTCGTTAAATACTTCCCTTGATAAAGACATTAACTTGAAAGTAGATAATAAAGTTATTAGTAATAAAATAGGAACGATAGATAAAGCTAAAAAAGATAATGTCCAGGAATACCAAAACATTAAACTAGTATAAACGAAAATACTAATCAAATCAAGAATAGTGGTAATTGCATCTGTTGTAATAAATTGTCTAATTTTCCGATTTTCAGAAATTCTTGAAATAATATCACCAACATAACGAGATTCAAAATAAGATATTGGAAGTTTTAGAGCATGATTAATAAAATTTGTTATTAAATTAAGATCCAAACGATTTGCAGTGTGAAATAATAAATATTTCCTAATACTTATTAATATTATTTGTGAAGTACGAATAATATATAATCCAGATCCAATTGCCCAAAATGTTAAAATTGCATTTGAGGAAATTACTTCATCTAATAATATTTGCGTAAAAACTGGTGTAATTAAACCTATTATATTAATTACTATAGATGCTATAAAAATTTCTAAAAAAATTATTCTATACGGACGTAAAAATGTAAGAAATTTTAGAAGAGATTGTTTTGATCGTTGATTGTAAAATTTTGTTGTTGGATTTAACCATAAACCATATCCTGTCCAATTAGCCAAAAAATTATCTCTTGATATAGTGCGTTGTCCGATTTTAGGATCACTAATAATTATTTTATTTTTACTAATTTTGTAAACCACTACATAATGATTTGCTTGCCAATGAGCTATCGCGGGTAATATATTTGTCTCCAATCCCAATAAATCAGATTTTCCAGCTATAATATTAAATCCGATCGCCTCTCCTGCATCCATTAAATTTTGTAGAGAAGCTCCTGAACGATCAATATTTGCTTGATCAACTATTGTTTTATAATCTATATCTTTACCCCAATAACGAGATATCATTTTTAAACAAGCTGCACCACAATCAGAATTACTATGTTGCTTATAAAAAGGATAATTAAATACCTTTTTCTGAAAAAAGTAATATATTTTTATAAAATTTGGTAACTTTGAGTTTGTAGTTATTATTTGCCATGCGCTTTCTCCAATATTTAAAAAGTTCCATTTATTTCTTGAATATGATTGCGAAATTCGATTATCAGCGACATTCATTACTTTCCTAAAGGGTGACGGCAGCCCCTGGGTTGACAACCCAGGGGTCGCGTCACGCTTAAATTGCACTGATTCATCGCAATTTTGATATTTTGAGTTGCCCTTAAATGTATTATTACAATTGTATTTAACACTAGTTTCAATATGTTGCGACTTATTAACAATTTCTCTTTGCGATATAATATTATGATGTTGTTCTAAAGAGTTCGAGTTCGCTTGAACAATGTTTTGATTATTTTCTATAATAAAATCCGAGTTTTTTCCACATATAATGCAGCAGTCAGATAAAATTAGCCATTCACCGTGCGTAGGTAAATTTTCAAATTGGTATTTTTTACCTTCGGTTATTTCAAATTGGGATGAATGTATTATAATCCCCTGCACTAATTTCAACCAATCATTATTTTTTAAATGTTTCAAGAAGTCTGAACCACTAATTAAACTAGGTTGAAAATATAATTTCATAAATATATTTAAATATTATTAAAAACAAAATACATAATTTTAAAGGCAGGTTTTGTCCTGCCTTTAAAATTATACGTTTTAACGTACTTAATTATTTTGATGTATTCAAATAAAATATTTATAAATTATCTAAATACATTAAATACATTATGTTTGAGAATTCATTTGAACGACTGAGGCTGAATTATTTCCTGTAGAGCTAATATAACTTGTTATACTGCTATAGCTATAACCCGAATTATTATAACTTTTAGAAGTGATGGATACCCCTCCATTTTTTAGTTGCTGAATATCTACATCATCTCCAACAACAGTAGCACTAAAATCAGGTATAGAATAAGTATATGACTCACCCCCGCAAACTGATTTTAACTCATCTTCACTAATTTTTTTTATTCCTTCAAACATGATGAATCTCCTTAGATTTGTAATTGTCAATTATTAACAACTAGTTAATAACTTAAATATTTTTAAAAGAGAAATTTGTAAATATCTCTTTTAATGTTAAATATCAAACGAATTTAATTTAAGCAAATTAAACAAATGTTGCACAAATTAAGCGCGTATAGTGAGCTTGATTCATAATAAGTAAAATACAATAAAACGTTATTATTGTCAATACTTTCGTTGTGATTGCCTTACAGGACTTATGTAAAAATAAACTGCCCTTTAAAGAGAAACAAGACTAAGATTCCATTTTGGTAAGTTTTATGAGAATTGTTAAAATTACAATTTAAACAATCAAATCGTAATTCTATTATTATAAGTATTTTCGATTAAATAAGTATTAAAATGTTTACCCTTTTAAATTATTTAGGATGACATAGAAAAGGCAGCAGAAATACAGGGCTATTTCATTTTAAAAAGAGATAAAACATGGTCGAGGTTAAATTGACATTTGCGCTTTGCTTGAGCCATGTTATAAAATCCTGCGTCGCGATATAAGTTAATAGCTAAGTTACGAGCGATGGCTAAAATATGAGGCAAAATGCAGTACGAACTCGTGATTTGTCTTCACCGAAGGTGACATCTCGAACATAATGAACTTTGTTTTCAATCCCCCAATAGCCACGTATTCTTTGATAGAAATCAAAAGCTGAGTCAGATAAGTCTGAAATATAATATTTAGTCTCAGATTCTAGTTTATGCCTTGTTTGACGTTAGGATTCAACTTTGACAATAGTTTTAACATTTAACCAGCCAGGAAAATTAAAGTTAGATTGAGTAATGCTGACAATTCGCTTTTTAATCCTTTCATGTCCTTTCTCAATCTTGGCAAAAGTTTGTTAATTAACGAATTGCTCTCGAACAGATTGATAGAGTTTGGGTTGATTTCCTTTCACTGCTGCAATTATGTTCGAGTAGATACTGACAGGCATTTGATTGATTTCCCTTAAAAAATTTGGCTGCGACTAACCCTGTCGTAATCACCTCAGGATCACTCATTTGAATACGACAATCCTCTAGATGTCCAGTAGCTTTGAGTAAATCTTCGACTATGGCATAAATCGTTATAATTTCATCAAGCATTTTATTCTCTCCATACTTTTTGCTTCTGGAGAGATTTTCTTATTTTTAGCTTCTCTGTCTCAATAACTAGCAACTTGGGTTAAATCGTTACTTATTTAAATATAAATTTTCAACTAAATCTCTAATATTATTAAAAAGTTGTGATTCTACTTGTTGAGCAGTTAATGAATTATTTCCCCAAAAAGCAAGCGAACACCCTAATTGTTTTTCTAATAAACGCAATTGATAATTTATATCAATTTTCGAGCTATAGTAAAGTAAATGGTTTTCACATAAAATATTAAAATCATTGCATTTAGTCGCAAGACAATTTTTTATAGACTTTAAGAAATTTATAGAAGATAGTGTACAATTACAATAAGATTGACAAAATTGTATTAAATATAATGAATTTTCTATAATAATTTTATATATATCTATATCTAATTTATTTTTTAAATGTAATATAAAAGCATTTAAAATAATTGGTTGTTTGGGTTTAATAGATTGTATACATTGAATACGCTCTAGAGCATTTAAAATAGAATTTTCTTTTTTAATTAGTTTATCCATTTTGTTTTCAAAGAATTTTTTTTGTTTAAAAATCACTTTAGCTAAGTTTTTTATTAACATAAGAAAACCTTTAAAATTAGCTTGCTGAAAGTCAATAGATAAACTATCTTGAAATATTTTTTTACTCTCTAATTTCAATTTTATACTTGTTTCATCAATTTTTTCATTAACAACTTTATTATAATTTTTTTTTATTTCCTCTAAATTACATAAAACTCCTATGCGAATAAATTTATTTTTAATAGTTTCAATAATATTAATAATATTATCTCTAAATTGGCGAATGATTTTATATTTAATTATAGTTAACTTTTTTACGATTTCATTTACATTTGTCCTTTTAGTAAAATTTTTATTTTCTATTTCAGTAATCATTTTCATTGATATATATAGAGCATACTGATTAATTAAACGTTGAGTTCCGTCGAATTTATTAAATTTTTCTTTAATAGACGATTGTTTATTCATAATAATCTGGAAACTTTATATTTTATATTACAATAATATTTTATATATTTTTCAAGATATTTAAAATATCAATAACAATTAACATAATTTATATTAATTACTAAACGCTATTCAATTGTATAAATTAAATTATAAAGTTAATTTTTTGAAAATATATTTAAAATTTTAATTTGTTTTTTATCTGTACTACTCATATTAACAATTTAATATAGTATGTTTTATTCATAGGAAAATTTATAGTACAACTAAATATCAATTATATTAATTTAATACTAAAACTAGTCTTTCATACATTATAAAATAAAAGTATTCTGGTAAAATACAAATTTATAAACTATAAAAATTAAGATGCAATGAATATTAATACAATAAAAAGGATTATGATAATTGCCACCATATTAAATACATTATTTATTACTTCAAATATTCATGCGAATCTTTTAGGAGATTATATTGCCTCAGATAATCCATATAAAGTTGATCAAAGAAGAACTTTGGGTACTGGCTCTCGCTCAAATTGTAACAATCAGTTAAAAAATGGATCAATAGAATTAATTGTACCCTCAATGAAAGTAGTACATTTTACTACGCAAGCTCGACCTAATCTATATTTATCTTCTAAAAATAATTATCAAAATCCATTTAAGTTTTTTCTTATAGATGCTCAATCTGCGAAAACGATAGCGCAAAAAGACATATTAATTCGTACTGGTGTTAATCAAATTTCATTACCTTCATCCGTAAATCTTAAAACGAATAGAATTTATTTATGGTATATTGGAATACCATGTGGCAATAATGACAATCAGTATGAGGTATTAAATTCTTCTTTAAAAAGAATTTTGCCAAATTCTAATTTAGCGAATAATCTTAATTTTAATAAGACTAATGAACAGCTTGCTAAAATATATGCAATAAATGGAATTTGGTACGATGCTATAGATTATGCATTTAAAAGTAATTCTACATCTTACATTAATCAATTATTATTAAGCGCAGGAGTTAATCAAATTAAATATTGATGAAGTTCATTAGAAATAACAAACCATTAAAAAATTTAATAATATTTTTAATATTAATTTTGCTTATTACTAATGTATTTTTTAAAGGCATAGTAAAATATATTAATTTGAAAATTTATGATTTTAATTTTTTAATACGTGGTTTTGAGACAATAGATGAAAGAATTGTGACTGTTGGTTGGGATGAAAGAAGTATAAAGTTTTTTCAAGAGACAATTATATCCGATAATACATTATCTGTAGTTTTAGATAAAATTAGTCAACAACAGCCTAGAGTAATAGCATTAGATTTATATCGTGACTTACCTGTATTCTCACCAAGACTTACAGATGAACTAAACATCAAAGCTTATAACGATTTGCAGAAATTGTTTAATTCAATACCCAATATAATAGGCATTGAAAAAGTAGTAAATCCTATAATTAATTCACCTACTATACTTAAAAATAGAAAATTAGTAGCATCTTCAGACATACCTATTGATATTGACAATATAATTAGAAGATCCTTTGTGTTTCCTGAAGAAAATAAAAAAGGTGAACCTGCTGGTATTCCATATTTAGGTGTAGCAGTAGGTTTTCAATATTTGTCTGCTGAAGGATGGAACGCTGTAGCTTCAAAAGATGGGAATCATCATCTTTCCATTCTTAATGGTAGAAAATCTATATTAATTAATCCTGTAAATAATTTTGCTGGTATCTCTGAGCATAATCAATACGGCTACAATTTTTTAGTTAATTGGCGCAAAGCAAAACCTGCTTTCAACAAAGTTTCAATAATTGATGTTATTAACAATGAAGTAGATTTACAATTGTTTAATGATCGCGTTGTGATAATTGGAAACGTTTCAGCCTCGACAGCAGATAGACATTTTATACCTTTAAATCATTGGAGTTCTTTACAGTGGAGTTACGGCTTAGAAATACCTGCACAAGTAGCCAGTTCTATTATTAGTGCTGCTCTTGACGATAGACCCTTACTTTCAACTACCAGCAAATTAAATAATTTCATCTTTTTAATTATTATTATATTTTTAATTATTAAATATCAAAATAAATTAATCATATATAATAATACTAAAGATTATGCTGTCAAGCTTCTATATTTTATAATGGGAACTTCTATTATAATATTTATAATTAATATTATTTCATTTAATATAGGTTTGTGGTTGCCAATATGTATACCAATTATTGTTATATGGATGCTTTACGCTTTGTTGGTTTTTACTTTTTATTTAAATTACGAAAATAAAAATAAAAATGAGCTTAATTTATATATGCAAAATATAAATTACCTTTATATTGATTCTTTAGAAAGGATTTATTTTAATATTAATAAAATCAAAGATGTTTCTAAAAAGCTCGAATTATTGTTAATTAAAAAAGACCAAAGTGATATTAAAGCAAATATAATATCAAAGCGAATAGTTAATATAGAAATATATATAGATAAAGTAAAAAGACAAAGAAAAAGTTTAGAAGAACTTATATATTTTAATTATATAAATAATAATAATAAATTTGATAAGATAATAGTTAATCAATTAGTTAATAATTTAATTGAGCGATTAATACAAGAAAATAGTTATTTTAAATATATAAAAATAAATACTATATTTGATCCATATTTAAGCGTTAAAAAAGTAGTTATAAATGTTAAAGCTATAGAGATTGTATTAGAAAACTTATTAGATAATGCTTTTTATTGTGTAAATTTACAAGTATTTAATAAAAAACCTATTATTACTATAAAGACCTTATATAGTAATAATTTTTTATATATTAGTGTAAAAAATAATGGATTTGGTGTTCCCAAACATTTACATAAAGAAATATTTGAACCTTTTTCATACCAAGGGGAACAAGGAGTTGAATTATATTTATCCAAAAAAATTGTTAACTTTTATCGGGGTAATATAGAAGTTAAAAGTGACTTAGATAACGATGGGATTGAATTTACTTGCGTACTACCAGTATATTCTTCTTAAAAATTTAAAACAATGTCATCAATTAAAAAATCTAAATTTCTTAACAAAATCGATTCGATATTTTCTATAGATTTTAAATCTAAGCATGAACTTAATAAATTGATAGGATACCCTATATGCTTTTCTAATAGAACTAGTTGCTTGTCTACAATTTCATTTGTAATATTTGTTAAGCTTGGTAATATAATCGATTGATTATCTATTTTATTAGTTAACTTTGATTCAATAGCGTTTAATATTATTAATGATTGTTCAATAGCATGATATGATTTTTGGCATTGTTGAAGCATAAGCAAAATTGTTTTAACTTTAGTTGAGTAAAGGTTTTCATCTAATTTAAAACTAAAAAATAGTTCCAAACTTTTGATTATTGCATTATTATAGTCAACAACATTGATTAGACTTTTAGTATCCAACAGTTTCACAAAAGATTTTTCTGCTGCTTTCTTTTTCTGTCCACTGTTCACCTTTAATTTTTGATAATATTTATAATATTCCAAGAATAAACGGTTTAATTTATTTAGCGATTTTAAAGTATTTTCTGGACTTGTTGTTAACATATTATAAGCTAAAAGTTTTTGAATAATATCTAAAGAATTAATATGTATCATTTCTATTTTTTCTCTTTGAATATTAGTAAATTCTTCTTCATATATTGCATTTAAATCATCTTTCAGCTTTATAAAGTTTGTATTAACATTTTCAGTTTTTCGTTTAAATATTTTTTGCCAATTTGACTGTAATTGACTTATATAATTTATATCATTTAGTTTTAGCTGTACTTCAACTGTTTGTACATTTATTTTCGAGGGTCGATTAGTCTTAAATTTTAAAATTAAATATCTAGCTAGATAAATTTTCCAACTATGTATTATATTTTCTGACAATTGTATTTTATTCATCTTATAAGCCAATTATAAATTCCATATAAATCTACTGAAAAAAATAATGATCCTGAATAGAAAATCATAAGTTTATTATTATCAATGATTGATGAAATTAGCATTTGTAGAGAACTGCAAGCTAAAAAAATAAAACCATATCCACTTACTTTAGATGCTGATGCTAAAAAAAACCCCCTGTTATTGCTAATATACTACTAGATATTTTTAATATTCGCGAATCTATTATATATTTATCACCATATTTTCTATTTCTATGCTCAGTAAAAATATTTTGATATAATCTGATCGTTTTTAATTCTAATCCTAAATACTCTCTTACTATATCAAGAGAACAATTATCAAATAATGATAATTTAATATAATCTATAATAAAGTATTCTTCTTCTAGTATTTTTTTTCCATACGCAAAACCTGCTTTAAAAAATTTATAATCATAATTATGACCAACGGGCAGACAGAGCACATTCTGAGATTGCTTAATGGGCAATCTCAGAATTGCGTTTTGACTTAGCAAATAAAAACTTTTACTAAATAAGCAATATAGTATTAAATGAAATCTATTTGCTTTAATATTAATGCCCATAAAAACACCAAGAGTAAATGCTCGTTCATTATAAAAATTATTTATATTTAGATTATATTGTTGTTCTACCTTATTACATTTTTCATGTAATAATATATGAAGTCTTTCATGATCTGCAATTGATATATTTTTAAGAAAAGAAAATGGACTAATGGGATTATTTAACAGTTTAGTAACATTACTAATATCTCGCTGAAGATAATTATTATTTATATATTCTCCCAAGGTTTTATAATTCATTTTAATATATAGATACAAATCCTGCCTTTTCAATCATTTTTTGTCCTTCACTAGATTTTAAATACGCTAATAAAAGCTCTGCTGCTTTTTCATCATTGCTATCATCCTGTCGATATATTAAATAAATTCTTCTTGTCAAGCAATACAAACCATTAGCAAAAGCATTTAAATTTAATTCACCATTCAACCAAGGCTGAATATAATTATGTGAGTTTCCGTCTGCTAAAGATAACATTTTCACTGCTTGCTGATTTTTTACTAATGAAGCTGAAGCGAAAGAGATTGCACCTGGAGTACTAATTACTTTTCTTAAAGCTAATGTATAATTATCAGAAATGTAATATTTACTTATAGATAATGGAATTCCTGGAATACTGTCTTTGTATACAATTACTGGTTTTATTGGTAAATTTTCTATTCGATTATCTATTTGATTCCAATTTACAATTTCTCCTGAAAAAATTTTAGCTAATTGTCCTTGATTGATTTTAGATAAAGGAACGTTTTTATTAGAATAAATTACAATTCCATCGATTGCGATGGGAACACGCTGTAACTTGATTGATCTAAGATTAGCCTTTTGATATTCCTTATCCGTTAAAGGACGATCACTATAGGCAAAACTTAACTCACCATTTATAAGATCTGTTATGGCGTTTTCAGTACTAAAATCTTTATTTATTGGCTTATTATATCGAAGATTTAAACCTTCATATTTTTCGATCTCCTTATTAATTCCCGAAGCTACTAAAGGAGCAAAAATTGGAGAACCCCCATAGTTAAATAATCCTTGTGGACTATTCACATTTATCCCTTGTTTATTATCAATTGTCTTTTGAACAGTTAAAAAATTAACTAATAATGATATGATTAATCCTATACTTAATAAGCCAGTAAAATTAATAGGTTTTTTTAACTCTTTTATTTTAGTTCTATATAAAGGGTTTTTAATAATTGATAATATGTCATCACGTTTACTTGATAAATATAATTGAATATCTGTACTTTTTGATTGAGATTTAACTTTTGATTTCTTACGTTGAAATAGATTACCAATTTTACCTTTTATAGATCTATTAGATTCAACATTATTTTTTTTAATAAAATCTGATTTGCTTATTAATGTAGTTTTGCAGATTTCACAGATCTTTGCACCTATAGGATTGCAATCATATTCGCAATAGGGACATATACTACCTGAATCAACTTGTAAATCTTGATTTCTTTTTTCCATTTCGCTAACAGCAAAATAATTGCTTGGCTTACATTTGCGGAAATTTAAATAACAAATTGTTTTATATTAATATACTTGCTAATTGGTATAAAAGCAAATCTAGTCACGTATATATTATATTTCATCGTAGATAAAATATAAGTGCAGGATAAATCGTGAAAAAGTAGCTAAAAGAGTGTTTTCGTAAAAAATAACTCAAGTCTCGCAAATAATATTAAAGTACTTCGCAAAATTTTACAAACATATCTGAAATTGAATATATCAGGATGCAAGGCAAGCAAATACTAAAAAATACTGAATACTACAGATATATAAGGACAAACGGGTTTTTAAAGACTAATAGTCAAGTTCATATATGTTTAAATTGGCTTGGTCTAATATTGATTATGGTCAAAACCTTTTTAGCAGATATGATTTTTATTTAATAGATGGAGAAACCGCTATTATCTACAATCGCATAAAAGCATCAGTTCTTAACTATACTATTTTACCTCTGAAGATAAAAATAAACTTCGTCGCACAATTATAAGTAATTTATGATTTAATGATCAGCACTTTTGAATCGTTCTAATAGCTATTCAACACGGAATAACTTTAATTTCCGCCGATAATGATTTTAAACGAATCAGTCAAGTTCAAGCTTGTGGTTTGGAATCTTGGAAATAATTATATAATTTCTTATAGATATTAAAAAATTTTGTTCTCAAAAACACAGCTTAATTATCGTCGTTGCAAAACTATAAACAGGTTTTTATGAGAAAAAACTTCACACCCTCTTTTTATATAAAGAAATTGAAGATATTGCTGCTATTCAAGCAATTTTCAAAGTTAATCGCATTACAAAATTTTAAAATGACTGTGAAATTATTTATTTTTCCTATAACAGTGTCAGACCGCATTGACGATTTAAGATTATTAATACAGCTTGTGATGATATAAATTTGTCACATTTGCTACTATGTTAATCAATGTCTATAATATCAAAAATGTTTTTGAACATATAATCAACCTTGATACCAAAAAATAGCGACCGCTATTTTTTGGATTGGGGGTATTTACTATTCTATACAATAGAATACAATGAATTTTAACATAACTTTTTAAACAGTGTTGACAACCCTTGGTTGCGCCGTCTTATCCAACGCACGGTAGGCGCAAATTATAAACGAGTTCGCAATAAATTTCAAATATACTGAATACTAACAATATTTCTCAATCATATTTAAACATTTTTGATAATTGGGTTCAAATATGTAACCCTGACATCCTAAATCCTCTATTAAAGATAAAATGTCTAATGTAGGCAAATAACAAATTAATATATTATCATTTTCATTGGTAGTTATTTCTATAATCTTATGTATTGATTCTAATAATAATGCTAAATCCAAGTTCTCATATTGAGAATAAAAATTAAATATAGATTTATATTTTAAATTTGTATTTAAATTCCAGTATTTATCTTTAGGGAAACAGAGACATAATTCAATATTAATAGACGAAATTTTATTAAAAGCTAGATTATCTGGTTCAGCGCATATTAATAAATGCCGTCCGATTTGCCATTTATTTTGTCTAGGTAATACTTTAATTATTTTTTGCTTAGATACTTTCTCTAAGTTATTTGCCAAAGAAAATGTATCAGTATTTGAAGGCTGAGAAAAATTTTTATTTACGATATTCTCAGTTTTTTCAATATCTATTAATGATAATTGTGTTTCATCCTTTTTAGAATATTTATTTTTAAGATATTTCCCAACTTCCAAATTGATTGTAACTCCAGCTTCAATCAATTGCTTCATTTCTATTAAAGCATTTTTATCAACTTTTTTTGATGCAATCATATATAGAGCAGATGGCAGTATATTTGCTTGACTCAAATCTGTCAAATTGATAGATTTTAATAATTGATACGTTGTCATAAATCTAAAAATAGATGTATATGGAACAACATTCGTATTGGGATCTTTAAACTCAAGATCTAACCAAGGATAGAATTGTCCATGCTGTAGTTTTTCTTTTATCTCAGTAAAATATTTTCCAATATTAATGATGTCCTGCACAGATCTTCTAATTAAAAATTTTATTTGTATAGCTTTATCGGTAATAAAAATTCTATCGTCTTCATTTAAATCTTCATACTTAAAAATCTTATTTTTTTTACTAGAACTATTTGATATTAAATTAGAAAGTTTATCATTAGTTGTTTTTGAGGATTTATTGTTCTCGATGTTCGATGATAAAAAATCATTGTATTTCTCTAATGCTTGTAAATATATTAGTCTTCTATACTGCAAACCTTCTGGCTTATCGTAGCAACCTGACACGTTATTAAATTTTTTTATATAATTTCTTAAATTATCCTGAGCAACATAGGCAGAGTAAACAGCTATTTGAGCTTTACTCAATGTTTTATTAATATATTCTACTAAATCGATTCCCCATCCATAATCATTATTATTACTAAGGCTTTTAAAATCATATAATTTTTTACTAGTTTTAGGAATTTTACAATCCACAAAACATAAAATTATGTCAGAATTACACTCAATAATATTCTTTGCTTCCTCATAGCTAGAAGCAAAAAAAGCTTGTTCTTCTGCAATTCCTACGTCATCAATAAAATCTTCTTTATCACACTCTGTATATTCATCATCTACCACTAATATTTTCTTATTGTATTTATTATTGTTATTCATTACGTTATATATTAGTTTTAAAGTTTAAAACTTTTGAATTCAATGCTACATTACCTAATTATAATCATATAGCAATCCTAAATCATTTGTGAACAAAAGAAGGAATGAAAAAATGGTTGTGGATAATAAAATAGAAGTTTGAGTTTGAACAGCAACAGAAATGGAATTATTAAGCGAATTTATCCGAAGCAGTAGAGAACCTAGAGAACTCAAACGAGCATTAGCAGTACAAATGATTCAGCAGAATTATCCCTATAGTCAAATTAAAGAGGTCTTAAAAGTTTCGGTTGGTTTTATTAGCACTTATCATACCAAGTTCAAGAACGAGGGAATTGAGGGACTAAAGCTAAAATACAAAGGCTCTCAAGGTTATTTAACTAGGAAGCAAAAACAAGAAATCATCGGTTGGCTTGAGCAGAAAAATTATTGGCAGCTATCAGAACTTCAGACCCAAATAGAAGTAAAATACGACGTGGTGTTTGCTAGCCTTGAGAGTTATTACAGTTTATTTCACGAGGCGGGAATTAGTTGGAAAAAAACTCAAAAGTCTAATCCCCGTAAAAATCCTCAGTTAGTCGAGCAAAAAAAACAGAAATTCAACTTTGGTTGGAAGCGCATCGAAAGGAAATTGAATCAGGTCAGTTAAAAGTTTTTTTTCAAGATGAATGTCATTTGTTATGGGGTGATATCTGTGGATATGTTTGGGGTCAAACGAGCCAAAGAATTAAAGTACCGATAGTCAATGAAAAACAAAAACAGACCTACTATGGTGCAATCGACTTACAGACGAAAAAGTTGCTAGTTCAAGCTTTTGAGAAAGGAGAATCGAATTGTACTCTGACTTTTCTCCAATATCTACAGTCACAATATCCCCAAAGCCGTATTGCCTTAATTTGGGATGGTGCAAGTTATCATCGCTCCAAGGAAGTAAAAAGTTACCTCCATTCAGTTAATCAAGGGCTAGAACCTCAAGAGTGGAAAATTACTTGTATCCGTTTTGCTCCTAATGCTCCAGAACAGAATCCCATTGAAGATGTTTGGTTGTCTGCAAAACGTTTTGTACGAGAATTTTATTCTATTTGTTCTTCATTCGCGATTGCGCTCCGCGCACGCCGAAGGCATCGCTAAAAGACTATTTGAATTAGCTACTGAACACCAAATTTTCGATTTTCCCAAACTTTCACTCTACGGTTCTTTTTCATGAATCATTTAGTATTGCTATATAAGCAGCTAAATAAGTATATAGTTTATTAGTATTATCTTAAAGTACACATAATATTTCATATTTCAATGATTATTCTTATTTAAAGTGTATATAGGCATAATTTAAAATTGTACCCTCGTTAAATGATTATATTTCAATTTTTGTTTTCATTTAAATAGCTCAAACCAGACTTTTCTAAAATAAATTTACCTTCTTGAGATAAAATAAAATTAATATACGCTTCTGCTGCTTTTTGATCATCACTATTATCTTCGCGATAATTTATATATATTTTTTTACCAATTAATAATTCATTGCAATTATCTACTTGTAAGCAAATATAATCTCTTAAAGAAATAATGTTTATATTTTCATTATTCTTAAAATTCTGAGCTTTTAACGAAGATTCATAAGTAAATAGTACAGTATTAGGGTTTTTAATAACTTTTGCAAAAGCTTGAATGTAATTTTCAGCGTATATTATTTCTTTTTTTATGTTTGTTCCAAATATATCTAATATAAAGTTATCAGCTTTAACTAAAATTATATTAATTGGAATATTTTTTAGCTGATTATTAACATTTTCCCTATTTTTTATTTCACTATTAAGTGTTTTACTTGATTGATCAAAACTTATATTATTTATTATTTGCTGTTTATTTTTAATAATAAATATTTTATCTATTGCGATTGCCACCTGTTTCAGACGTATAGAACGTTGTTTAGCCAATTCATAATCTTTCTTAATTAAAGAACGCTCACCATAGCTAAAAGATAATTCTCCATCCACAAGTGATTTAATGTAATTTTCATCTATAGATTTCGTGTACCTTAAACGAAAATTCGCATATTTAGATTCTATTGCTTTATTCATACCATTATTAATTAATGGTATAAATACTGGTGAGCCACCATAACTATACAAACCTGGTGGTGGGTCTTGATTATTATTTGATAAAGATAATATATTTAATAATTTTGCTCTTGATGATAAATTATTTCTATTGTAATTAGCCAAATAATTTATTAATAATATAATTCCCAAGCTAATTGCAAAGTAACCTATGACATTAAAACTTTTTTTTATGTTTGTTAATAAATATTTTATCAACATCAAGTTTAAATAATTAAATTAAGGGCTGCCCATACTTTTGGATGAGAAAACTGTGATATATAATCTAACTGGGCTTTTCGTAGCGCATTAGCTTTGTCCATTTTTTTTACCCTCCAATAATAATAAAATTTTTCAATTATCTCCTTTTGCTTTTCATCTTCAACTAACCAAAAACTACCTAAAGTAGATGAGATACCATGTTTAGCAGCTATACCTGCAAGACCGAGTAAAGCTCTTTCGTTACCTTTAGATGTTTCGCAAGCACTTAAAACTAAAAGGTCAATGCCATTATTTATATTATTACTTAATATATCACTAAACTGTAATATATTTATTTTTCGATCATAAAAAAGAATAAAAGATTTTTTGGGATCGTTGGAGAAACTTCCATGTGTAGCTAAATGCACCACTGAATAATTATTATCTGATAATAGTTCTTGTTTAAATTTATTAACAGTAAATTCCTCGTTTAAATATTTTTTACCTTCATTTTTCAATAAACTATAAATAGCTTCAATTTCACTATTAACCCCAGGTAAATCAGACCATCCCTCTATTTTTGGTTGGCTTAAACCAAAAATCAGTATTTTACTTGTTTCCAGTTTTTTAGATACATTAAAATTAAATCCTAAAGAAGAGGCGATAGCCCATCTCTCAACTAAATATTTTTCTCCATCAAAAAGAGTTGCCATTGGAAGATTACGTAAAATTCCGTCATGTACAAAAACTAAAGTCTTAATATTAGCATCTATATCTGTTTCAAAAGGTAAAATTAATAAATTATAAATTTCAAAACTCTGTGCTTGAAATTCCCAGTTAAATCCTGTATTTAAATTTGCTTGCCAATTTAATAATAAATTATCTAAAGCGGTTTTATCAATTGGTAATTTATGAACTTTAAATTTAGTTAATGTTTTAAGTATCAAATATATTTCATTATCTAAAATTATTGAATAAAATACTGCTTGATCTTTTTGAATATAGCTTCCTTTTGACTTTAATAATTCAAAGCATTCATCGCCAAAAAAGTTTTGTAACTCGCTATATTTAAGATTATTATATATACTTATAATTTTATTAACGTCTTCATCCGTTACTTTCTTTTTTTTTATGATTAGTTTAATCACTTCTTCATAAATTGGTCTAACTTTTAACTTAAAATCTACTGATAATTGATAGTCACCTGAATATTTTATTTTATTTATTTGATTTAATGTAGAAATAGCATTTTCATAAGCTATTAAACTAAATTCAAAATTATTTTGTTTATGATATATTTGCGCTGATAGCCAATAAGCTTTATATAAACTATCATATATAAAACTATTTTGAGATACTAATTGAGTTTGATGGGCATATTTTAAAGCTGTATCCAAATCTCCTATATTATTATAATAACTAGCCAATTCTAGTTTAGAATATGCTAATATTGAATAGTCCTTCATTGATTCAGCTATCTTTTCTGCTTTTATTAATAATAATAAACTATTATCTGTATCTACTTTACTCCAGTTAATAAGTATATATACTAACTGTTTAGAATGATTTAACTTATTTAAAATATTTGTTATATCTTTAATTTGATTATGTGGCAAATTATTAGTATGCTTGATCAAATTAATATCTGATAATTTGTACCAATTTATATAAGCATAAGATATTGATAATAAATCATTCTGTGTATTTTGGATTTCATTATCATTATTACGTAGATTTTTAGCTATATCTAATGCATTTTTTGAACTATGTTTAGCTTGCTTCTCTAATTTTTTTATTTGCTGTAGTTTTCTTCTTTTTTCTTCTTCATTAATATTTGTATAATTATTAGCATACATATTTTGAAAATTGACTTTTTCTATCTCTATTAATTTAAGTAAAGTATGTGTTAAATTATTAAAACATGATAAGGATAAATTATACGAATCAATACTTTTCTGATAATAAGATAATGCTACATAATATTTTTGCAAACCGTGATAACTTTTACCTAAGTTTTCAAAAATTTTAGATTTTATATATTCATCCTTTAAATAAGAAAAATTATTTTTTCTTAATTGGTTTATTGCTAAATCATATTTTGAACTAGCAATTAATTTGTCAGAAACATTAAGAGTATTTTGTGCTAATTTTAAATATTGGTCACTGATATCATCTACATGATTTGTATGATCATATGATGATTTTGGTTTTTGTTCACTTTGACACAATGCTTTCTGTTGCAAAATGAACAATCTTAATATAATATTAACTATGATTATTAAGGACTTAATTTTCATTTTTACTGGATACTAAAAGTAGTATATTTATATTTTGATTATTGTTGTCTGGTGCTTCACTCTTATTATTTATTAAAGGTATTCCATAATCTGCTCTTAAGTATAAAAAGTTTTTTAAAGTATATTCTATCCCTATACCAGTAGATAAAATATCACTATATTGCTTTTCATTTAAATTATTGTTCCATACAGTACCACCTTCAAGAAAACCAATTAGTTCTAAATGGTGATTATCTTGACTAAAAATAGAAAATTTTATTTCATTAGAAACAGTAATTCCATTGTCTCCAGCAAATAAATTTTTATTATATCCTCTAACACTATCTTGACCACCTATCGTAAATTGTTTACTTGGAAGTAATTGGTCTGGAGTTAATTGCAATTTAATACTATTAACTAACAAAAATTGATTATTAAACTTATGAATATTTTCTGCTGTCAATTCCCAAGTTAAATATATTCCGTCTCTTTTTTCTTTTGTAATAGTAGGATTAAAAATATTTAAACCTCCACTAATTACCGAATTTAAATTTAAAAGATTATTACCACTTTTGCTAATTAACTGTTGTTGCAAAAATATTTCTGATATTTTATTTTTACCGTCTTCAACTCCTTCCACAAAAGAAAATGACAAATCTTTTAATACAAAACTTTCACTATCTAATAAATTTAACCCAATTTTGAAATTTAGTTGATTATTGCCATCTAATATAGGTTGTTCTATAGAAAAGCTATAAGAATTAAAATTACTTTGAATATTTAAATCTTTTAATTCTTCATTTACTAATTTACTATTAGCATGAGTATAACCAAATTGGAAATTAGTATTTTCATTATTTATAGGAAAAGAATATAAAGCAGTATATTGAGCTAATCCAGCAGTTTTTGTAATGTTGAAGGAAAGTAAGTCACTATAACCCAAAAGATGATAGTTTAGATGTAAATTAACTCCTTCTGAACCAATATTTTTAGCATAGGAATTAGATAGTGCTAAATTACTTGTAAATCTAGGATTTTCAATAATATTTAAATACAAATTAACGCTAGCTATCCGTGGTTGAGCAATGTCCACATTTATTTTATTTATTACACTATTGCGACTAAGCTTTAACAAAGTAGTTTTTAATTCATTAATATTAAAAATGTCCCCAGAGATAGGTAGATGATTTCTTAAATATTTTTCACTAATAAATAATTTCTTGTTAAATTGTATTTTATTTATTTTTCCTTCCACCACTCTAATTACTAATTTACCATCATTTTTAAAGTGCTGAGGTGGTATAAAAGCTCCAGAGGAAATATATCCTTGATTTATATAAAAATTGCTAATTTCTGTTCTTATTTTTAACAGTGTTTCTAAAGATATTTGTTTATTTAAATACTTTTTACCTATTAATTGTTTTAGTTGTGTATCGCTGTATACAGTATTACCAATAATTTCTACGTCTCTAATTTTAAATAGTAACTCTTCTTTTTTAGATTTTTCAAAACTCATTAATGACTTGCTATTGTGAGTTTGCGATTGAGCATAAGCCATATTTGTAGTAGTAATTAAATTAAATAATATATTAGTTATTAAAACTACAAATATTTTTAAAGTTTTTGACATATAATAAATTAAACTACATAAACTCAAAATAAATATTTAATATTGTAGAACAAATGCACTATGCAAATATTTTTTGAAAATTTTGTACAAATGTTTTCATTTTGAAATTTAGCAATTACATTATGCGTATATATTGTAATCGCTAAACTAAGAGTTAATTATTTGAGAATATCATAATGTTTTGCATATGTTAATAGCAATTATTAAATACTTATTTTGATTTGGTATTTGATATTTGCCAAAAAATCTATTATCGGCATTTAATAGATATTTACTATTTAATTTGCATAGTTAAATAAGTAGCATAATTTATGTATATTATTAAACTATTTAAATAGATAAAATATCAATATAATTTTTTTAATACAAATATAATTTATAATGACAAAAACAAGTGAGAGTATTAAAGTTTTAATCGTCGATGACTTATTGATGATTTGTGAAAATTTAAAAGATCTTTTTTCTAAATCTAATAGACAAAATATAAAAGTGGTAGGCTTTGCTCATAATGGTAGAAGCGCAATATTAGAAACTATTAAAAATGAGCCAGATATAGTTATAATAGACATATTAATGCCTATTATGGGTGGAATAGAAGCAATTCAAGAAATAACTGAAAGATTTCCTAATATAAAAACAATAGCTTTTAGTACATTTAATGATGAATCTTTAATAAAAAGTGCTATTCTGGCTGGGGCAAAAGGATATATCTTAAAAGATAGTAAAATAAATGAATTAGAAGTTGCAATCGAAGCGGTTTACAATAATTCCTTTTATTTAAATGCAAATGTCTCACCCTCTATACTAGCTGAAAGCCCTATAATTTATAAAAATCAGAAAGATACAACACAAGTATCTAAATCTTATCAAACAGATAATAATCATAAACAATTTTCTGTAATAGAGAAAGGAAAAATTACTTCAGCTTCTAATTCTAAATCTATGCAGAAAAATAATAAAGATAAACCATTATTTGCATATGGTGATTGGCTTTTCTTGATATTATTTATTGGAATTTTGTCTCAAACTGATGGTATGGGTCATGATCTTGGTCATGCAGGGTTGTTTTTATTGATAGCTGCCTTAATTGCACGTCCTATTCGCTTTTTTTGGGATTTTCCTTTGAAAAATAGAAGAACTATAGGTATTTTCGCTTTTGCTGCTACTTCAGGTCATGTAATTTATGCGACAAATAATGTTTTAACCAAACATTTAACACCCAATGATATGACTACAATGAGTTTATTGGGATTAATAGCTGGAATTATATCCATATTAATGATGACTCCTGCTGCTATTACCAGTTTTAGATATTGGCAAGAAAAATTAGGTGGAAAAAAATGGAAACAAATTCATTTATTAAGTGTTCCTGCCTTAATATTTGCAGTCATACATACTATTTTACTTGGGCCTCACTATATGCAAGATTTGCAGTTAGAATTATTGAATCATTTACGTATTGTACTTATTACATTAGCAGGTTCAATAACGTTGTTAATGAGGAAAAAGATGTTTTGGTCTGTAATAGGTTTAAATAAACTGCGTAAGAATAAAAATGAAAATACATAAATTATCACTATCCAAAAAAATTTGGTTAATATTTGTAGTATTAAGTCTAGCGTTAATATTACTTATAAATTGGCAAAGAATTACTTTCTGGCAGCAAAACTCTTTACAAAAAAATATTAGTATAGAAAAACAACAACCTATTATTTTGGGATATAGTAATTGGGCTGGATGGTGGCTATGGGCTATAGCAGAAGAAGAAAACTTATTTGAAAAGCATGGTATAGATGTAGAGTTAAGGTGGTACGATAACTATACTGAATCACTCAATGATTTAGCAGCAGGGATAATTGATGCTAATTCTCAAGCGTTAAACGATACCATATATTATCTTAATAAATCTGTAAAAGGAGAAGTAGTGGTTTTAGTTAATGATAATTCAGCAGGCAATGATAAGATTATCGCTGTGAACATAGAAAATGTTAAACAATTGAAAAATCAGAAGGTAGCAGTAGAGGCTGGTGTAGTGGGAGATTTTTTATTGAGTTTGGCATTGGAAAAGGTAGGATTATCTCGTAAAACTGATATCAAAATTTTAGATATTGAGACTGGTGCTGCTGTAGAAGCTTTTAAATCTAAACAAGTAAATGTAGTTAGCACTTTTGCTCCCTTTTGGCTGAAAGCTTTAGAAAGACCTGGAGCGAATGAAATTATTTCTTCTGCTGATTTCCCTGGTGCGATCGCTGATGTACTTGTAGTTACAGAAGAGTTTAATAACATACATCCAGATAAGGTACAAGCTTTGGTAAATACTTGGTTTGATATTTTAGAATTTATTAAAGCACATCCGCAAAAAGCAGACGAGATTATGTCTAAGGTTGCACAAGTTAGTCTTGAGCAAATGACTTTATTTAAATCTGGAACTAAAATCTTTACTTTAAAAGATAACATAATAGCTTTTAGTGAAGGAAAGGATATAAAACATTTATCATATGCAGCTAAAAAAATTATCAATCTTTTAAAAGAAAATTTTGATTACAATAAGATTATTAACTCAAATTTTACAGAGTTATTTGATTCTAAGTATATTTTAAAATAGCAATGTGCAGATTAAGTGCATGGAGCAACATAATCAATACAATATATACCCTTAGCTAAATGTATGTAAAATTCTTTACACTTGATATATATAGGCTTTAACAATTCAAAATCTGCGCTTATCACTAAACTTCGCCACACTGTAAGCCCAGATTATATGTACTAACTGAGTTTTATAAGATGTAAAAGTTAAGTTTTTTTCGTATATTCATCGGAATTATTACATTTAATAGTGATTTAGACATATTTTCACTATCGAAAAATAGTGGTTTATATAATAAGATATAATATCTATACTTTATAATTCTTAACAATATTTATCGTGACATTACGTATATTTAAAATGGCGAAATTTCAAATAGCTGCAATAAAATTCAGTAATTGTTTTATTGTTAGCTACATTAGAATTAAATCGATAACTGTAATCAAGATAAAATAGTTGTGTAAAAAAGCAAAGTAAATAAAAACATGGGCAAAGCAGCAAAACTCAGAAAGTTAAGAAAAAACATGAAACAAATATGCGCTCCATTAATTGACTGCTTCCCAGTCACTAATACTTTGCACCTTCATGAACAAATCTGTGACGCGACCCCCTCCTTAACCAGCCAGGGGTGGAACGGCGCACAGCGTGTAGGTTTAACTGCGATGTCACATTGTAATAAGGGCTGCGTGAAATCAAGTATACAACCTGATTTACGCCCACTTGAATTGAATTCAAGCTACGGAACGCTTTCTACGGGTGAAGATTATCGGAAATTAAAAACTGCTTTAAGTTCTATTAACTTAAAAAATTGGTTAATCCATCAATGGAAATATATGCTTAACATTTATTTGTTTGAAAGTGAAACCGAATTGATAAAATTAGCTCATACTTTGACACAAACACTTTATCAAATGTTACTTAAGTCTTCATCTGAAGATGCCTTAGTTAAATATAAAAACTCTTCAGCTTTATTAATAGTTGTAGGAGTGAATACCCATAATTGGACTGTTTGGACTTCTGTTTATGATTCCAGTTTAAAGTTTGAAATTCATACTAAAGATGAAGATGATTATTTTTTATTTTGTGATTAAAAATACTAGAAAAACAATAGTATATTCGTTCCAGTTAATTTCCATAGGATTAAATAATTAAATCTAATGTAGTTCCTGGAGGAGCATAGATTCTTCTTTTCTAGATAGTGGCAAAATATTGCTCAATAGTAAACAAAGGACGAAAGTAGCTGAAAAATCCATCGTTCAACCTCTTATTATCTACCAGGCTGATATCTGGCAAAACATTCTTTCCTCTGTTGATATATGAGTAATTTCATTTGCGATAAGTTATTTACCCTCTTCGATCCCATTTTTCAGGAAGCAATTGATGAAGCCATTGAACAACATCGTTTAAATGGAATTGCGATCGCTCAAATAGATGAACATGGTAATGTCATTGAAATTAGACCCGAAGATATTATACCCCTTGATTTAAAGCTTTGGCAACGACAAAACCAACAAGATTTATAGAAGTAATTGATAGTTTAGGTAATAATGATTCCCATTTTTAAAGCGAAAAGTTATACATTTTATTCCATCATAAGAATAATCAATATTTTATATTAAAGTTATTTCTCCTGTATCAATATTAATATATATGCTACGGTTTAATAGCATCATTTTTGCTTTATTGCTTTTAACAGCATTCACGCTTGGAAGTGATTGAGTTTGATAGCCTTTTTTAATTAAATTAAAATAAATATTACGATTTAATTTAGCTTTATCTAATAAATCTAATATGGTATAATTAAAAACATTTCCAGACTTATCAATACGGGTGACAACTAAATTTTGACCATTATTCTTAAGTTTTATTATAATTAGATTACCACTATCACTCACAAAATATTTATTATTATCAAGAAAGTTCTTTTTTAGATGTTCTTTCTTTTCAAACATTTCATCATATGTTGACTTTCTTGGGTAAATAAAGGGAATTTGTTGTATTTCATGAAGTTTTAGATTTTGTCCATTTTCGGTATTTTCCATTTGCATGGTTACAAACATTGTATTTTTCACAAAATCTCCAGACATATTAATTAATAAACAATATTTTAAATTAGGCGAACATTGTTGAGATATTTCAAAAACTTGATTATAAGCACTTCTATAGGTTTTTTCTTCATCAATTTCTATATATATATAATAATGCTAAATATTATTGCTATAATATACCAGATGAAAAATTCAGATATAAACTTTTTGTTAAAAACATTATTATTTCTCTCTACCTGTTGATATTTAATAATATTATTTCATAGATTTTTTAACTGGTGCATCCTTAACTTTTATTGATTTTAAATATTTTAAAGCTTGTTTTGCAGACGAAAATCTTTTACTTGGATTATGATTAAGACAAGTTTTTAGCCAATTGAGAAATTGCTTATCAATCTTTTTTTCTATATCTTTAGTATTAATAGTAAAATCACTACTTAATGATTTAGATATTCGATCGCCTGATTTTCCCGAAAGCAAACTATAAATTGCCATCCCTAAACTATACAAATCTGCACTTTTACCTAATTTTAATCCTCGTAATACTTCAGGAGGCATAAATCCAATTGTTCCAGACAGTGTACTTGATAGCGATAAACTTTTGTCCGATTCAATCGCTAAACCAAAATCTATCAAATAGTACTCACCATTTTTACCTCGAATAATATTTTGTGGTTTTATATCACGATGTATAATAATTGGATCTTTGCTTTGCAAATAAACTAAAATTTCTAAAATGCTTGTAAGTAATTTCTCAATCTCATCTAGTTTGAGAGTTTGCTTACTAAGATCTTCACCTTCAATATATTCAGATACTAAACAACTTCCAAGTTCACTCTCAAAACTTTCTATATAGCGAGGAATATAAGGATGTTCTAAAGATTTGAGTGCTTTAATCTCTTTCTCTAAAGCCTTGTATCCTGACCAATTAGAATTATTTATAGCGAAACAAAGTTGCTTAATCACTACTTTTTTGCCATTTTTATCTTTAGCAATACAAGTTCTTTTTCCTCCTTCAAAGAAATTTTGTATATAGTTAACTATTTGGTAATTACCTAATGTTTCCATAGAATTCGCACATTATAGGCTAATTAAAAAGTTTTCTGAAGGGAATTGAATTATAATTAATCTGAAATTTATAGTTATTGAAATGTCCTAAATGCAACTTTATTGACGATAAAGTAATGCCATATTTTTCAAAAAGCAAACTTCTAAAATTGAAATGGTCAATATAATTTCCACTGCACAAAAAGTGCATTGTACGATTGACCATAAGGCTATGAAAAGCAAGTGCTAGGCATATTCCTTTATGCTAATCGCAATTTAAAAATATTATCAACTACTCACCTTAACATCCTCATAAGATACTGTAACTACTTCAGTTTTACTCCACCTAATAAAAATTTCTCCTCCCATAGCCTGAACAACTTCCTCTAAAGTTCTTATCTGACATTTATTAGGATTAGCCAGAACTTTGTTTACAGTGCTTGTGTAATTCCCAGCACCTTTATTACTGCCTCTAAGCCGATCTACTTCCTGAGCTAATCTATATGATGTCCATTCTAACGAATCCAGTCTTTTTTGAAGTACATCTTGCTGCATATTTTTCTATCACAAAATCATATCTATAATTTCTATCACAAATACGCTATTAATTACTAGTTACTATCAAAGTACGTATTTCATAAAAAATATTGTATTTATATCATTGGTATGCTATAATAGTAAAAACAAGAAAGAGAGCCAGCTTACCAGGGCATTAGCTCTCTTTCTCAATCCATTACACAGGTAACAGAATACAAAATATTATGACACATGAATTTGAATCGGGCTTTTTCGTGCAAGAACCTGCATGGCACAAACTAGGTGAAACTTTAGATAATCCACCTACTACTGCCCAAGCTATTATTAATGCTGGACTTAATTGGCAAGTGAAAGAGCAACCTATCTATACTCAATCTGAATTTGGTTTAAATCCAGTCAAAACTCATAAGTCTTTAGTTCGCGCCACCGATTATCAGTTATTGGGAATTGTTTCTCAAAAATATCAACCTCTTCAAAACAGCGATGCTTTTAATTGGTTCGACTTTCTTTTGCATGATGGCGACGTATCCTTAGAGAGCGCAGGAAGTCTCAAACAGGGTAAACGGATTTGGATTCTAGCAAAAATCAAGCAAGATCCCACAGATATTATCAAAGATGATCCCGTAGAACCCTATCTACTTTTATCCAATTCTCATGATGGATCTACTGCTATTTGGATTCAATTCACTCCTATTAGGGTAGTTTGCCAAAATACTTTATCCTACGCTCTTAATAGAAGACATTCAGATCTTAATACTAATAGGGCTTTTCGCATTCGACACCAGAAAAATCTTGAAGGTAAACTTAACCAAGCTAAAACTGCTCTTGATTTTGCCCGTCAACGATTTGCGATCGCTACTGAAGAATATCAAGCGATGGCAAAAGTATCATTAAATCAACAAGATTTAGATCTTTATTTATCTTTAGTTTTAAATACTGATACCCCCCAGGCTACTCGTGCTTATCCTCAAATTATTGGTAATTTTGAATCTGGCAGGGGCAATAAAGGTAAAACTCTTTGGGATGCCTACAATGGTGTCACCGAGTGGCTTGATTATCAAAGGGGCAATTCTAAATCCCAACGCCTTGAATCTTCGTGGTTTGGTAATTCTGCTAAAATTCGTGCTTTAGCTCATCAATCCGCTCTCGAACTTGTTTAGATTTTATTCTACGGAGATGTAAATAAGCGATCAATATAAGAATTGATCGCTAAAATTCATAACATTTATACTCTAATCTTTTTATATTGCATACTTGACTTTTAAGTGAAGAAAAGATACAATATAGAAAAGTAGAGAATAATAGCAAAGAATCGAATCTCCACAGACAAATATTTTACATAGTGAAATCAATATGTTTTCAAACCAGCAAGACTTTACCGCAATTTTTACCTATTCACGTAAACAAGCTATTGAAGATGGTTTTCAAGTTTGCGTATCTGATTTGTACCCTAATGATACAGCGATGTATAAATATCCCGTTTATTTTACTTCTAAAGTATGGCATCTCGCACAAGAGCAATCTGCAATTGTTTGGGATATCTGCTATATGGCTTATATAATTGCTAGAAATTCAGATAGTTCTCTCATATCTTTTTCGGTCATGGTTTTAGATTCTGAGATTGCACCTGACTTTTTAGAAGATGAATATCCCTGCTACACTCTTTTTGCAGAATGTGGAGCAGACGATTTGGATAATCCTAGCCCTGCCGTTACCATAATGTTCCCTGAAGAAAGATAAACAAATGTATAAAAAAGACGAGATCAAACTTAGCCAGTAATCTCGTCCTCTTTCAAACGTCAACCTAAAAACAGTTGATGCTTGAACATTATAGCATTAACACAACGATAGGCTACAACCAACTATACAGTTCAATTCGGTAATTAAAATGAATTCTGAATATTTAGAAAGACAATTTCTCTTAGAGAACTTTAGACGTTATTTAATCGAGAACCCAGAAGAAGCTGTTAATAAAGCGTTACTTTACTTGGAGTATTTCCTAATTTTATCAAAAAGATATGAAGAATTAGAAGATGAATTGATAATTACTCAAAACAGCTTGATGGATATGCAAATTAAAATTAGTAATCGTGCTAAAGTCTCCTTACCCAACTTTTTGTAATTGAATCAACAGTAAATTAAAAAAATAATATTAGCTTT
Organism: Chondrocystis sp. NIES-4102; assembly: GCA_002368355.1. Lineage (NCBI taxonomy): Bacteria > Bacillati > Cyanobacteriota > Cyanophyceae > Chroococcales > Chroococcaceae > Chondrocystis > Chondrocystis sp. NIES-4102. The sequence continues at coordinate 107,292 of AP018283.1, forward strand.
TATTAATAATCAGTGTTTTGAAAGCTAATATTATCTCTCACCAAATTAAACTCTTACAATAACGGCATTATATAACATCTTTTAACCATTTTAAGTAGTTTTAATAATATGTTGTTTTCCAAATTTATAAATAAGACTTAGGATCAATAATTGTTGCTTTTACTGTGGTCGCAGTGACGTTCGCGAACAGCGCAGTTTTGGGGAGGGATTGAGAATTTTTGTTCGTTCTGATAGGGGGTATCTCTTTTTCATTTTTCTGCCAAGATGCGGACACACGTAATACGGCAACGATAACGGTAAAATTATATAGACTTAGATGCTACAATGTATATATAGCAATTAAGAAACAATCTTTACATAACGGCAATGACTGAATCTATTTCTTTGTTAGAGCCATTGTTACCTACCAAAAGAACTCGCCAATTAGAAAATCTAGTCTCTGAGTTAATTGCTAGTTCATCGGCATTAAATCAAAGTCTTAATAAAGAAATATCTCAAGAAATAGGCAAGTTAGTACGTTCGATGAATTGCTATTATACCAATTTAATCGAAGGTCATAAAACGCTACCAACTGACATTGAGAGAGCTTTAAATAATGATTTTGTCGATGATGAGAGAACTAAAAATTTACAGTTAGAAGCGATCGCTCATATTAAAGTACAGAAAAAAATTGATTTAGGTTTAGCACCAGGAACGGTTGTATCTCAAGAAAGGATTCGCTGGTTACATCAAGAATTTACCAGTCAATTACCTATATCAATGCTCCGCGTAGAAAATCGAGAACAAACAAAGGTTATTAAGATTGTACCTGGGCAGTATCGAGATGGCAATGTCATTGTGGGTAAACACGTACCTATCTCGGCAACAGCTATCCCATCTTTTTTATCCAGATTCAAGCAGGTTTATGACCCAGCAAGATTATCTACTATTGATGTTATTGTTGCAGCAGCAGCATCACATCACAGATTGTTATGGATACATCCTTTTTATGATGGCAATGGTAGAGTTAGTCGTTTATTTTCTCATGGTTATTTGAAGGAAATTGGAATTGGTAATAGTTTATGGTCTATAGCTAGGGGATTATCTAGAAACATTGACGATTATAAAAAATATTTGGCTTTGGCGGATTCTCCCCGTTGGAATGATTATGATGGACGAGGTAATTTAACTAACAAAGGTTTAACGGAGTTTTGTGAATTTTGGCTAAGTGTTTGTTTAGACCAGATTAAATTTATGTGTTCAATTATTGAGCCAAACAAAGTTCTTAATCGTATGGAATTATACGTGGCAGAGGAAGTGAAATTAGGCAATTTATTACCTAATTCATTTTTGCTACTCAAGCAAATTTGGTTAGAAGGAGAAATATCAAAAAGTCAAGTACCACGTATTGTCGGTTACAAGGAAAGACACGCACGTACATTGCAAAAAAAATTACTAGAATCTCAATTAATAATAACAGATTCGGTTCGTTCTCCTTTGCGTCTTAACTTTCCAATTAAGGTGGTAGATCGTTATTTTCCTAGCTTGTTTTGAAGCGTACCGTTGCTTTGAAGGGAGACAGGTGTGAATTGTTGAAACAACTATATAATTATATAATGTTTAACTGCGATCGCAGCCCGCGATTTTACATCTGCTTCGTGGCGGTGTCACATCGCCACATAAATGCGTGCGCCTGTGGTCGCGTCACTCGTGAAAATTAAAGGTCAAATTAAGAAATGGAGGAATAGCTTGGGATTAATCGTTCCAAATCCGATAGTTAACGATCTTCGACTATAAGCTAATGCTAATATTTTTATAAGTTTAGAGGGCGATCGCCTTATCATAGATGCAGATAAAACATTGCCGACTCTAGATAAAATATCAGATAGCATTTTAGAAGAATATAGATATACTGAAGACTTACAAGGTTTTCTTCAGTCGGAATCACACTGAAGGGAATTGATTTGAATATTTGACGAGGAGAAATTATTGAAATAAATCTTAATAAATTACTATTTATTTAAAATGATATAAACGTTACTAATTTATTTATTTAAAACGATTATTCATTATAAAATTTATGCAATGAAATTTACTATTTTAGAGGAGACACAAATTAAAGTAAATATTAATTATTCATAATTTATCTGTATTAACAATATTAGTCTAATCTACAGTATATTAATTTTATTATTAATAAATATCTATTAATTTTCTTGCTTTTATTAACTACTTTTTGTTACTATTTAAAATGAAATTTTAATATAGAAATTATATTAATTAGGTATGATCTTATTGAAAAATAAATTAAGTAAAAGAATAAGCATAAGCTATTTGATAGCTTTCTTATCAATTATTTCATTAAGTGAAAAACCTGTATTTGCACAAGTAGATGCAAATGAGGTAACGCAAACAAAAGTAGAAAATATTAACTTATCCAACTTTTTGATGTTCGTCAATTAAATATACTTATTTAACCAATTGGTCAGTTTGGAAATCTATCAAAGTTGACGGATATTCCGAAGCTAAATAGCCCTATAGAGTATCTAAAGTTTTGATAGTATCGACTGTAATAGACGATTTTTTTTTCATTAAACGATTTACTTGTACAATCTATCTATCTTGTATTTTATAAAAAGATGTCTTTTTTCCGTTTTTTTCATACTGGAAATACTAACATTGATTTTTTAAACAATAAATTAACTTTGTTCATGTAACTGTTCAAAAAGTATATTTTGTCTGTGATTTATTTTCATCATTAGTTGGTTACTAATCAAATTAAGAATCATAAGATTTTTAATATTATCTACCTTAACTTACAAGTCAGAAGTTACCGTTATGTTTCCTATATCTTTGTCCCCATTGTAAGTACCTAAATCTCTTGCTTTATAACCAGAAAATTCCTTACTTCATGTATAACTATTATCATAAGCTGCTTTGATTATATTTTTTGCTGCTTCTTGACTTTTATCAGAGTTAAATAATTGTGGATAAATATTTATTGCTGTCAAGAAGTTGTGATCGTCCTTCAACGTGATCAAAGATTTAAAGTTATCTGTATCTGAGCCATAGGGTAATTGTAAAGTTAGTTGCGAGATAAAAACACGGCTTCAATTTTATGAATTCTAAGAAGTTACTGTAGTTCCGACCACAATTGATGAGTTATCAGTAGTGTCCGAGTTTCATCATCCTTACCAAAAGTAGTAATAATATGTTGTGCAGATGAGGCGATAATATTAAAAACGAGCTTTAAAATTGATAATGAAAATTTATGGTATGTTGAGAGAAAAAAATAATGACAATGAAGATAAAGTCAGTTTTTTACCACCAGGGGCAAGAAAACTAGAGACAATTAAAGAGACAATCGAATTAATTAAAGACTCACAGCAATTTACTGAATTGAGATCCCGCAAGTATGGTTCAGTATTTAAAACTTGTATTTTTGGACAACCAATGATTTACGTTACAGGACAGGCAGGATGCAGATTCGTTTTAGAAAATGAGGACATTTATTTTCAAAATAAAATGCTTCCAAATATGGAAAGCTTAATCGGTAAATTTGCGGTTACTACTCAAATTGATAGAATTCATCACAATAGACGCAAGATTTTAGCTAAAGCGTTTACGCCGAAATATTTAGAAGAGAAAATACCAATTATTACTCAAATAACAGCAAAATATATAGAACGATGGGATCAGCATAGGTACATCAACTGGTATGATGAACTACAAAATTATAGTTTAGATATTGCTTGTAAGCTCTTTGTTGGAATAGACAATGGATCTCAAAGTGAATTAGGAAGTTTATATAAAATTTGGAGTGAAGGATTATTTTCTTTCGCACTGCCTTTGCCTTGGACTAAATTAGGTCGTGCCTTAGATAGTAGAGATAGAATTCTCGCTATTATAAATAATCTTATTGAAGATAGAAAAAATAAATATTGGCAAAATGATCTTTTAGGAATTTTACTCAACGCTCGTGATGAAGAAGGAAACTGTTTAACAGAACATGAGGTTAAAGATCAAATCTTAAATATGCTTTCTGCTGGACATGGTACGCTAGCTTCAGCATTATGCTCTATTTGCTTATTACTTACACAAAATCCTGGAGTTCTCGAACGTTGTCGTCAAGAACAAAAAGTTTTTATTAACTGTGAGCCAATGACAATAAATGCTTTAGAAAAAATGGTATATTTGGAAGCCGTAATAAAAGAAGTATTACGTATATTTCCCCCAGTAGGAGGCGGGTTTAGAGAAATAATTAAAGATTGTGAGTTTGAAAACTATTATTTTCCAAAAGGTTGGAGAGTTATTTATAATTCATTTATGTCTCATAAAGACGCAACTTGTTTTATTTCTCCAGAGAAATTCAACCCTGATCGCTTTCTTGAGCTTGGTGAAAATAATTATAGAGGATATTTTCCTTTTGGTGGTGGTAAACGACGTTGTTTAGGTGAAAATCTTGCTCGTTTAGAAATGAAAATTTTTGCAGCTATGATTATCAGCAGATGTGAATGGCAAATATTACATGGTCAAGATTTAACAATGCAGCAATTACCGTTTCCTCATCCAAAAGACAATTTGAAAGTTAGCTTCTCATGTCAAAAATATTAAGAAAAATTTTATCTATTATTCCAATAGCTATAGTTTCACTATCTACTAATTACTCTGTAGCAAAATCTCAAATCGTTCCAGATCAGACATTAGGTATGGAAAGCTCTCAAATTAACTCAGTTGATGAATTACGTAATCACATTGAAGGAGGAGTAATTAGAGGAAATAATTTGTTTCACAGTTTCCAAGAATTTAATGTAGAACAAGGAACAAGCGTAAATTTTAGCAACCCTGAAAATATAGTGAATATATTTTCTCGTGTCACAGGGAAAGATATCTCAGATATTTCAGGAACTTTAGGGGTGGACGGTGCTGCTAATCTATTTTTCATTAATCCTAATGGGATTATTTTTGGAGAAAATGCCAGCGTAGATATTAATGGTTCTTTTTTAGCAACTACAGCAGAAAGTATTGAATTTAATAATGGTGAAAGTTTTAGTGCAATTACACCTGAACAACCAAGTATTTCAATTAACTTTCCTGTAGGTTTGAACATAAGTACTAATTCTTCTCGAATTACAATTAGAGGTAACGGTCATTCTCTGTTTTTGGCAGACACTTCAGACTTAGCGAGTGCAGTTACCTCGCCAATCATAGGTTCTCAGCAAAATTTAGGAGGAATTACAGGTTCTGGTCGAACATTAGCTTTCATAAGTTCTGGAATTAATTTAACTGGAGCAACTATATCAAATTTTTCTGGAAAAATTGAATTAGGGAGTATTAAACTTGGAGAAATAAAAATAAATTTATCATCTGACAGAATAGATTTTGATTATTTACAAGCGTTAGATTTTGAAAATATTGTTTTAAACGAGCGATCCCTCATCGATGTAAGTGGTGACCCAGCAGGAATTATTAACGTCATTGGGAAAGACATAATCTTATCGGAAAATTCTTTAGTTTTTAGTTCTAATTCTGGACAAGAGCCAGCAGGAAATATAAATATTAGTGCTAGCAGAGATCTTCTTTTAAACGGAATTACGAAGTCAGATAGTTTTTTAAATTTTTCTATTATAAAACCAGGAGTAATTTCTCAATCTCTTAGTTCAGGTAAAGGATCTGACATTAACATCAATGCTAGAAATTTAAGCCTTAAGAATTTTGGTTTAATTAGTAGCAGTAATTATGGTTCTGCTTCTGGAGGAAATATTAATATCAGCGTTGAGGATTCGTTAACAGTAATAGGTATTCCTGTAATAAATACAAATGCTTTTGCTATTAGCAGTATTTCTTCAGTTACTCTATCATCTGGATTTGGAGGAGATATTAGTATTCGTGGTGGTAATTTTAGTTTGGAAGATGGTGGACTACTCATATCTCAATCTTTATCATTTGGGTCTGGAGGAAATATTAACATTAATTTTGATAATGTTGAGATAGTTGGTTCTTTTCCACTTGCAGCTTCTATAGAAACTTATTTAAAAAGTACTATTGCAACAACAACTATATTTAGCAAAGGAGGAGAAATAAATATAAACAGTTCTACTTTAAACCTAAAAGATGGAGGCAGAATAAGCTCAACAACTAGTGGAATAGGAGAGGCAGGGAACACTTTAATTAATGTTAATGAATCAATTGAAATAAAGGGGATAGCAATAGGATCTTTACAAAAAAATGAGCGAAATGTTAGTCAAATTGTTGCTTCGTCTGAAATTACCGATCCTTCTTTAATAGAATTATTTGGTTTACCTCCAATTCCAGAAGGTCGCTCTGGAAATCTAAGCATATACGCTAAAAATATTTTTTTGTCAGATGGAGGAAAAATTAGCGTTGAAAATCAAGGAATAGGGGATGCTGGAAATTTAGAAATCAATATTGACTCTTTATTTTTAGATAGGGGAGGAAAAATATCAGCATCAACTATTTCAGGAGAAGGTGGCAATATTAATATTAATGCCGAAGATATTCAACTTTTAAATGAATCTGAAATTACCTCTTCTGCTGATGGAGATGGAGATGGAGGTAATATAACTATTAATTCAGATGTTATTTTAGGTGTAAAAAATAGTGATATTACTGCTAATGCGGTAGATGGTCGTGGAGGAAATATTAATGTTGATACCATTTATCTTTTGGGTCTTCAAGAGCGATCGCAGCCTACGCCTTTCAATGATATTACAGCGAGTTCTCAATTTGGAATAACTGGCAATATTGAAATTCGCTCTCCTGAGAATTTAACTGAGGAAGTTGCATTTAATCGACCTTTAGATTTTAACAATCAGCAAAACCTAATCGAACAAATATGTGCGGGTAGAAAAGGCAAATTTGGTAAAATTACAAATGTGGGATCGAGCGCAAATCAAATCTCACCCGACGACTTTTTTGATTCTCCCGCTACTACCAATGAAAATGAGAGTTTGCCAAATAGCGCACCAGCTATTCCAGTTAAATTAGAAGATGATGGATTCCAAGATTTCATTACCCCTGATAATCAAATTCTTGAAGCAAATGTTTTAAAGGTTAATCCTAATAATACTATTTCTCTGCTATCAGAGCCTCGTTTAAGTTCACCTGTATCCTGTCCTACGGCAAAATTTTAAAGACTATTGATATAAAGTAGTTATATTTAACTACTTTATACTCATAAAATTACATGAATTCTGGTGGCGACTACGCACATTATCTTCACCTTCAACGCTGATTAACTACAGCATAGCAATAGCGATCGCGTAGCGTACCCTTTGGGTAATCGCCAATTCAAACAAGTCAAGCAAGAATCTGATACTGCTGCTGCTCTTAAAAAATTAAATTTAAATCAAGAGGAAGACCAACAAGATATAGAAACCAAAACAAGATTCAACTGCCTCTGTTGCCCAAAATAACAACGAATCAGAACCAAGTAAACAAAATCTTGATGAGGACAAAACAGTTCCCCAAATTGATTATACAGTCAACAAGCAATGCAGAGAGTTAATATCTTGTTTAACTGAGGGATTACGCAGTTGCGTCTACTTAGGCAATCGCTTTAGTTTACCCAAAAAGTGATTAAGCGGAGCATTGCATGAGCGATCGCACTAATTTAGGATAAGATGAAATTAAGGGAGATTAAGCCAAAGGGTAAGTTTTACAGCCAAAATTGCTTGATTTTCTGAAAACTGTGATTCTAGTTAAATTGATGCTTAATGATGTTGAAAAAGAAATTTTCCTCAAATATAAAAATGCTTTAGTAACAATCGGTGTTGATTTTGAAGATTACTCGGTTGTTGATTTGATTGAAAGTTGTAGTCATAATCTTGAAAGCAAATTTCAAGCGATTATTTCTTATTGGTATTGGTTACAAAATCAGAATCGAGAAATTGGTAATGCCAATCAGTTATTAATTGAAGCTTTTACTCATAACTGGACTCCCATCGAATGGCAAGACAGTTTTCTAGAAAATCCCAACTTTAAAAGTCCTGCCCAAAAATGGTGGTCAATGGCAAGTCGAGTGGACATACTGAAAAATCTTGTTGTTGATGTTCAAGATAATTTTTGGTCTGGGGGCAAAATTATCTTCGTCGATCCTGTGGGGGATACTTGGAGTATGGATCTAGAACAGGCTAGTGATTTAACTTGGGAACAGCTTCTTGCTTACTATCAAAGAGTAACAAAGACTGTAATTGAATCTTCTCCTAGTGGATACACCATTTACAAACAGTAGATAATAATTTAATTTAAGCAGATTTTTGAAGCTTTTCAGCGATCGCATTTCTAACAAATTCTTGCCAATTTTCTTGTTGTTGAAGCTGTTGTTTCATAGAAAGGGGGACTCGAATCTGTAACCGTTCGCGCAAAGGTTCATCACGGTCACTTTGAAAACCATATTTTTTAAGGTCAGGATTACCGCCTGGTCTACCGCTAGTCTTAGTTCCTGGCATAAACAAAAGTTAGATATTGAGTATTGAGTAAATTTATTATAGCAAGTATACAATTAAAAATTGTTCATAAAAAGTTGATTTTTATCTGTATACTAATTATAATAATAAGAGGGGTGGTTGAAGTTTCAGATGCTAACAACCACCCTCATAGAAACCATATTGAAGGAATCAACATGATTAATTTATATCTAAGTGTAGAACAAGAGAATCGGGAAAAACAAGAAGTTGACAGAATTCATAACGAAGCCAGCCTGGAGACAGATATGTATTCGGCGGGATTTTTCGATGGACTGATAGGGTTAGAACCATCTGCACCAGAGAAACACAGTTATTGGTCAGGGTATCAAACAGGAAGCAGAGAATATTGGGCGAAAAAGTTAGGGGTAGAAATACCGACTGAGTTCTAAATCCATCAACCATCATTACTTGTCTTGGAGTAATGGTGGTTTCTTTCCGTGGTCAAAAATATCAGTTAAAAAGAATGAATAAAATCCCAAAACAAGGGTTGATAGTAGCTACAGAAACTATTGACCCTATATACCAGAATGCCCTGTCTCATACTGCTCAACATTACAGATTGATGGTGAGGTTTGTAAAAACCCAGATGGTAGAGAACATAGACTATGGAGTGATACCAAGCACATCGAAGCCCACCTTATTGAAACCAGGAGCAGAGAAACTGTGTAGGTTGTTCAGCCTACGCCCAAGCTACGAATTAATCCATTTCGTGACCGATTTTGATAAACCTCTATTTCACTATCACTACAGATGTACGTTAGTTAGACAAGGAGAAATGGTCGGACAAGGGGATGGTAGTTGTAACTCCAAAGAGAAAAAATACGATTGCCAGAAATATAAAATCTTTGACCTAACAAACACGATATGTAAGATGGCGCAAAAACGGGCATTGGTAGCTGCCGTTTTATCCAGTTGTGGTGCATCGCAGTTCTTTACCCAAGACTTAGAAGCATTGGCAGGAGGTGAGTGGTAATGAGTAGTATCTTGGCGACCTCCCCAAGCAGCACTAGACACTTTGATGCTTCCATAGCCACTGCGTTAGGAGACGTAAACGCAGCAATAATAGTCCAACAACTACATTACTGGATGAAGAAGAAGGATGTTGGGGTAATAGTAAACGGGATTAAATACGTATACAACACATTTTACCAGTGGGTAAAAGAGCAATTTAGCTGGTTGAGCGTATGGCAATTTAGGAAGGCAATGTCTTTGCTGCGATCGCTCGGTATCGTCAAAGTAATCAGGTACAAATCGAAACAGTGGAATCAGACAAACTATTACACTTTAGATAGCGATCGATTAAATGAATATCTCAAGTCCCAAAGTTCCCAAAGTATTGAAATCTCCGAGATGTGGAAGTACACAGATCAAGATGAGAATAACCAACACCTTGAGATGAGGGATAGTAACATCTCATATAATGAAACAAAGAATACATCATTAGATATAACAACAAAACAAAACCAAATCGATCGCGTAGCGTACCCTTTGGGTAATCGCCAATTCAAACAAGTCAAGCAAGAATTTGATATTGCTGCTGCCTCTGAAAAATTAAATTTAAATCAAGAGGGAAACCAACAGAGAGTAGAATCACCAAGACAAGATTTAACTGCCTCTGTTGCCCAAAATAACGAAGAATCAGAACTAAATAAACAAAATCTTGATGAAAACAAAACAGTCCCCCAGGTTGATTATATAGTCAACGAAAGATGGAGAGAGTTGATACCTTTGTTAGATAGTACAGGGATACCAGTAAATAAAACTGTGGTCAACTTGCTAAAAATGTACACAGCAGAACAAGTTAAAGGAGCGATCGCCATAATGAAATCCAGAAGGCGGGATCAATATATACCGAATCCTTCTGGATATTTCGTGGCAGCACTCAAACAAGGATGGGCAACGGGGCAAGTTGTAGAAAATTCAGAATCATTAACAGAGGTGGACACGGCTGCTATATTTCGTCATTGGTATGATTTAGCTCGTGAACTTGGTTATTGTAGTGGTCAAGAAATCAAAGAAGGGGAGCAATGGGTATTATTATCTGGATCATGGGAAAAGTGGGAGGATGCGGTAGGGCGTGGTTATTCTTTGGATTATTTAAAGAAAATAATGAAGCGTAATAAAAATGGGCAATAAATTTAAATCGCTTAATTAACTAATGTGTTATCTATGACAATTATTCTGATTTATTTCCTTGATATAAATACTCTAAAGTAGCAATCGCTTGCCACTGATTAGAATAATTTTCCTTAAATATCAATGCTAAATCTTCTACTGAAAGATGTTTGAATCTTCCTTCTAGATCAAATAAAGAAAATCGAGGTGGTTCGATATCACCGTAATGATTGGCTTGATAATGCTCAATAAGAATTGCGTTCGGTTGAAGATCTATTTCATATTTTCGACAAAAAAAGTTTCTTAATTGAGGGTATAAAAATTCAGCAGCATTAGTAATTGATGCCCCTGGATTATCTAATAGTTCTGTTAAAATAATAATCTGTTTTGAAGTTGAATTATCAGCAAAATAATATTTTAATTTACATAGACTATTTACTGAATGACCAGGAAATTTATATTTAAATTGTGATTCTATATTAGGCTTAAGATATTCAATTATTTTCATAGTTATTTAATATTGTTAACAAAAAAATAGTTATCGTTTATAAAAGATTGCTCAACGATCAGACCTGATCGCACTATGGGTTCAGGTTTGCGTCCTGACCGATTTATTTTATTTAGCACTAATTATTAACCATTTTCAATTAGATATAAATAAAAATAGTATTAATGTAATTATTCGATTAACAAATTACTGCTGCGACTGGATAAAGCGTCGGCTAGGTGACTTATTTGTGCTGAATAATCTTGATTAAAATAGTTACTAGGATGATTAGTAGATATAAAAGTTAATCTTCCCTCTTCAAATTGCTTGAGCATCAACAGTTAATCTATTATTTACCATTGTTGTTACTGCAAATATATGAGTAGTTGTATAAGTTATGATCGGGCCTGAGCGGTTAGCCCGTTAAAAATTTTACATTGCGCTCCAAGCTTCGATGCTAACAGTCTGTACAAGTTCGCCGTCGTTTCACAGCTCAAAATTTTAGTGTACATAATGACTGTTTAAGGCTTTAATTTAGCAGTGTTAATTAATAAGGCTAAATACCCAAAATTTTAGTCTAAAGTTCCTCATCATTTTTGTAATTGCATAATGTGTGAGGGTAAATTAAAGGTGATTAACAGATCGAATAAATAATGTCTTTACTCGGAAGATCAGTTAAAGTCATCGCAGTTATAAGAAGAGATAGTAATAGTTCGCAAAATGAACTTACCTATTTTTGCAACATTATTGTATGATGACACGGACTTGTTAAGCTAGCCTGTGTTAAATTGAGTAGTCGTAAATATCCTTGATATATTGATTAAAGAATTTTCCTTTAGAATCTGCTGCACAGAAGTCGGCAAAAATATTAGGACTAACATTAAAATACTTATATTCATAACCACTATTAAAACGAATCTTAAGTATTGATGTTTGCTGATTGTAAGCAGTAGCATTAATACAGGAAGAATCAATTTCAATCCATGCCTCAGTTAAATCATTAGGGTAAATTTGCTGTTGTTCTAATTGCTGTAGCACAGGTTGACTATAAGAATGATTAGCGATCGCTTGCCAATCAGAAATAGTTAAAGATAAAGTATATTCAATTTTTAAGTTTTGTAGAAAGTTTAAGATATTAGATGTGCAAGAGGAATCACGGGCTAATTGTTGCCACTGTTGAAAAGTTAGAGAAAAAGTAATGGTTTTCTCTACTAATTGAGGATCAAGCTGGAAATCGTTACAGTCATCTAAGGGAAGACAATTAATACTATAGGAGTCTAAATCTTTAAGTTTACTGTACATGGTGGCGTAAGCAGGTTGTACGCTGCAACAAATATCATCTTGATGATGAGGAAAAGAATTATAATATTGGCAATTGGAACAATTTGTTAAACCCATAATTAATCAAAAATTAATGTAAGTAGTATGTAAAGTGAGGTTTAGTTAGTTGATTACTCTGCTGGAAATAAATTACTTATTAGATCACAGCAGAGAATGAAAATTATGGTTAAGAGTGTGGAACAGTTAAACCAAAATGAAGGGTAGCTTGTCGCCAGTGGTTAGGATACCAAGTTTTAAGGTGAGCAATAGTAAAGCCTGAAAAATCAGAAGCAGAATAGATAGGTAGTAAAGGCTTATTTTCTATTACTGGTTGTTTAGGTAGTTGGTAGAGAAAAACAGCTTTAGGAGAGCGGATAAATTCCCTGTTACGTTCGACGTGATCTAAGGCAGCCGAAACTTGAGAGGTATGATATTGATTAATTAAACTAGCAATCGCATGATCAAAAGGAATACCAAGGCTATTAAAGCGTTGAACCAGATAAGAAGAGAGCATAAATTTAAGATAAGATAAGATAAGATGATTTACTAGGCAATGAGAAAATGTAAAATGGTAATTAATCACCAGGAAAATATTGCTTAAGTTCAGATTTATCAAAGTCTTGATCTAAATAGTCGTAAGCAATCTGTTCTATTTTTTCTTGATGCTTGGGTAGTAGATAATCTTTAGGATCACTAGAAAATCTTTCAATAAGTTCCTCTAAAATTTCAAAGACTAATTGCTCAAAGATATCAGGTGGAAAGTTATTGAACTCGGACTGATAAATTAAGTTAGCAGCGATATCAGGAATTGCATCACAAAGGTCGATCTGATAGTTAGTCATGAAAAAAATAGAATGAAGAGATGTTTTATGTATTGTGTTCATTTCCCCCGAAACTATTGCTTTTCGTCTGGGGGATCATTATTTGTAAAGAGTTAGCTCATCTTATTTTTATTAGGATAAGCTATATCATAATACTCAATTAAAACAGGTCGATTCTGAAGTTTGTAGCCGAGAAACTCCCATCCATTACTCCAGCATTCCCAATCGATAGAAGTAGGTAGATGATCGAATACTGCGATAGTTTCTACTACATCCCCATGATCATCAGCAAAGACAAGGGAATATTTATACATATAGACAATCGGTACTTCGGAGCTAGAATGAGTTATATTATCAAAGAACATATTCATTACCTTGTGTATTGTGTTCATTTCCCCCGAAACTGTTACGAGCAGTCTTTGGGGGCTTATCATTTGTAGAGGATTGACTTGTCTTATCTCTACTCTTCTATAATCTCACATCTTCACTTAAAAGTCAAGTATAAAAGTAAAGATTATTTATAAGAGCAGAGATAAATATCAATAATTAATAATTAGTAAAAACATGGATTTGATCATAGGATTCTTTCAAAAACAGATAATTCCCCGAACATTCCCAGTCACGAGCAATAGCAACCCAATCAATATAGTAACGGGGTAAGCCAGCAGCTTTAATACTATTGAGTAATCCTGTCTCTTGATAATAATAGTCTACATAATCCTCAATGGAATCGAAGCAGCCCTGATAATGCTCCTCAAAATTAGTGATTAGTTCATCGACACTATGTAAACTATCAATTTCTACACCTTCAGAGTTAAGATAGAGAGTAAAGGCTTTACCATGCTCTTTAATGGAAGTAGAAAGAGCATTAATACAATCAAGGTTTTTAAATTTAGAAATATCAAAGCCGTGAAAATTCGCAGTATCCTTGATCAGGAATTGATCAAGAGATGGTTCACAATTGGGGAAAATACGATTAATTTGAGCTTTAATGTGTCGAGGTAATGAGATAGTATTAATCCAGATTCCAACTCTAGAATTAACACCGACAACTGAGTATAGCGTAGGGGTAATATAAATGTGAGGTGTATCAATTTCAACTGCATTAGTACAAATTACTGTTGTTGCGGTCATAGTAATTATTTTCCTGATTAAGTAGGGACGTTTGAAGAATGAGCAGATTAAGAATTACTGGCTAAGTTTGTTCTTATCTTTACTCTTAAATAATTGGAGGTCTTTAATTAAAAGTTAAGCTTAGAGTAAAACTAATAAGTTAAAGAGAAAAGGGATTAGCCCAAGAGGGCTAATTCTTATCTACAGACTATTAGCAGAACTTAAGATAGAATCTTTCATAAGAATATTTTAGTTCTGCAATACCTGGGAATGTACGACTAATAAACCAAATTTCTTGCCGACGATGATCAGAGCATATTACTAGGGGATAACCTTGATAAGTCCCACGAAGTTTAAAGCATTGATCGTCTTTAATTTCAGTTTCAAAACCTTCTGTAACTAGATTTTCGAGAAGTGCTATGATATGTTTAGTCATTGTCTTAATACCGATAAGAGAATGTTTAATACTCTTGTGGCTGTTGTCAGCAGCTTCAGAGGTTTTTGATTTTTTAGAGGTTTTTTTCCTCTATATTTATATATTATTTTTTTTCTGTAAAAAGTCAAGTATAAAAAAGATAATTATGAATAAGAAAAGTAAAATAAAGATTGGTAGGAGTGATTAAAGTTATAGACATCAAGTAACTAGCGAAATGCCAGATTTCAAATTTAATAACTAAGCTGGGGGAAACATTAAGGATTCTAGAAGCTGCGGACTTGGTGAATATCATATTCATAGTAATTTGGTATTTAAGAGTGAAGTTAATGAGAGTAAAGATTAAAAAGAAAATATCTAGTTAACTAATAGGTGAGCATTAAATGGTGAGCATTAAATCTTTAACTTGATTATAAAAATCGTTATTTCTGGATTTAGATGATTGATATCTAACAAAGTAAAAAGATTGAAGCCCACGGAAGCATGATTTTAAATCATGCTGTCCGCCGTGGCTTCGTTGAAGCAGAATAAAAGAAAGGACTACAAAAGTTGAAATGATGATAACTGCAAATATTAAAATACTAGCGATCGCTATAAAACAGATGTAGACTGAGAACAATAGTAAAGGTGCAGAGGAAACTTTAGAATTAGCCATGATGCGAAAAATAATAATTGTTAGGTGAAAAAAGCTTACTTAACTTTCTTATCTTTATTTTACTTCACTTAAGAAAAAAAGTAAAGCAAATAAGATAAGTATTTTAAATATTAGGAGTTAAGTAATGACCTATATGATATAAATATTTAAATAAAATGATATATAAGATAAGTAATTTATATCTATAATCTGGGGATCACGCAAATGCAAGTATGCAACAAACTTATGCAACGTCTGAAAGCCTTATACAGTAAGGGCTTCGGATATATGCAATGCAACGCATCCATGCAATTTTTACTTCACTCAAAAGATAAGTAAAGCTAATAGGTAGACAAGAGTAGAGTTAGCATATTATCTGATAATATGCTAACTCTACTCTTGTCTACCTATTAGCTTTACTTATCTTTTGAGTGAAGTAAAAATTGCATGGATGCGTTGCATTGCATATATC